>JBOIBC010000035.1:0-8245 GCA_050739295.1 Gammaproteobacteria bacterium | reverse complement strand
GCATCGCACAAAGTTGGGCAGTTTTGTCCGGAGCCGGCGACATCAAGCGCGCCCGCCAAGCCATGGAGGCGGTGGACAAGCATCTCGTCAACCGCCAGCACGCGCTGGTACAACTCTTGGCGCCCGCCTTTGACAAGTCGGACCTGCAACCTGGTTATATAAAAGGCTACCCGCCCGGCGTGCGCGAGAACGGCGGTCAATACACCCACGCCGCCATCTGGTCGGCCATGGCCTTCGCCAAGCTGGATGACAGACAGCGTGCCTGGGAACTGCTGACCATGCTCAATCCGCTGAACCACAGCAAATCCCCCGAGGCGGTGGCGCTGTACAAGGTGGAGCCCTACGTGATGGCCTCCGATGTCTATGCGCTGCCGCCATACACCGGCCGCGGCGGCTGGACCTGGTACACCGGCTCGGCTGGCTGGATGTACCGGCTCATCGCTGAATCATTGTTGGGATTGAGATTGGACGGCGACAAGCTCTACCTTGAACCCTGTCTGCCCGCGGATTGGACCATGTTCAAGCTGCACTATCGCTATCAGGAAACTACTTATCACATCACGGTCCTGCAAAGCCCAGATGCGAACGACCCGGTCCGGGTGCTGTCTAACGGGATCGAGCAGAAAGACCAGGCTATCCGGCTGATAGACGATCATCAGGAACATACGGTGGAAATCCACTTACCTCATGAAAAGCAATAATCCACATTCCGATCCTACGACGGAAGATATCGTGTTCCTGCTGGATGTGGACGATACGCTGCTGAACAATGATGCCATTGAAGCGGATCTCAACGACCACCTTGCGCATGAATTCGGAGCTGAAAACCGGGACCGCTACTGGTCGCTGTTCGAAGAATTGCGTGACGAATTGGGTTACGCGGATTATCTGGGTGCCCTGCAGCGTTACCGGCTCGACGACCTGAACGATCCGCGTCTGCTGCTCATGTCCTCGTTCCTGGTGGACTATCCGTTTGCAGACAGGCTGTATCCCATGGCGCTCGCCGTCATCCGACATCTGCGGCGCTGGGGGCAAACCGTGATTCTTTCGGACGGCGACGCGGTTTTTCAGCCGCGCAAAGTCCAGCGTTCCGGATTGTGGGATGCCGTCGAGGGCCGGGTATTGATCTACATACATAAAGAACAGAGGCTCGAAGCCGTCATGCACCGCTACCCGGCCCGGCATTACGTCCTGGTGGACGACAAGTTGCGCATCCTGGCGGCCGTGAAAGACATCCTGCGTGACCGCCTGACCACGATCTTGCCGCGCCAGGGACATTACGCGCTTGATCCCAAAAGCACAGCGAAGTACCCGGCCGCCGATATCACCATCAACGCTATCGGTGATTTGATTGATTACGATCGATCCGCATTGCTCGGCAACGCCGCAGCTGCCCGGACCTGACAGGAGAAAACATGAAAGCGACACAACGACTGCACGATCTCGGTCAGAGCCTGTGGCTCGACAACATCACCCGCAAACTGCTCGACGATGGCGGATTGCAACGCTATATCAACGAGTTCTCGGTGACCGGACTCACCTCCAACCCGACCATCTTCGACAAGGCCATCAAAGGTTCCGATTCCTATGACGATGCCATCCGTAAAAAGACGCAGGCGGGCAAATCCAGTGAAGCGCTGTTCTTCGAACTGGCACTCGAGGATTTAACCCGGGCCGCCGATCTGTTCCGTCCGGTCCACGACACCACCGGCGGTGTAGACGGCTGGGTATCGCTGGAAGTATCGCCGCTGCTGGCGGACGATACCGCAGGCACCGTCAAGGCGGCGGCTCAACTGCACGCACAGGCGCAACGCCCCAACCTGTTCATCAAGATTCCCGGCACCCGCGCCGGCGTTCCCGCCATCGAGGAAGCGATCTTCAAAGGCGTGCCGGTGAACGTCACTTTGTTATTCTCACGCGAACAGTACCTGGCGGCGGCCGATGCCTACCTGCGCGGCATCGAGCGCCGTCTGGCGGCCGGGCTCGACCCGGACGTCAGTTCCGTGGCTTCCATCTTCGTCAGCCGCTGGGACGTAGCGGTCAAAGACGAGGTTCCCAAGGAGCTTCGCGACCGTCTCGGCATCGCGATCGCGAAGCGCAGCTACAAAGCCTACTGCGAACTGTATGCCTCGCCCCGCTGGCAGAAGCTGGCGCGCGCCGGCGTGCGCAAACAACGCCTGCTCTGGGCCAGCACCGGCACCAAGGACCCGGATGCTTCGGATACACTTTATATACAGGCGCTTGCGGCGCCGGATACCATCAACACCATCCCCGAGAAAACCTTGCAGGCATTTGCTGAACATGGTGAGTTGAAAGGTGTGCTGCCGGTTGACGGCGGTAATGCCGAAGCCGTGCTCGGTGCATTCGCGCACGCCGGCGTGGACGATGCGGTCGTGGCAGCTCGACTCCAGCAGGAAGGCACCGCGTCCTTTGATAAATCCTGGCAGGACCTGCTACAGAGCATCGCCGACAAGAGCACCGCTCTGAAAAAGACGGCTGCCAAAACCGGGGCAGCGTAGCCATGACCGTCAAACCGAGCACACAGGCCACATCACTTACCGATCACCCGGCATGGAAGGCGCTGGCGGCGCATTATCAGGAACTGCGTGCGCAGCACCTGCGGCAACTCTTCGCCGACGATCCAAAACGCGGCGAACGTTTTGTGGCCGAAGCTGCCGGTATTTATCTGGACTACTCGAAGAACCGCATTACGGATGAAACCCTGCGTCTGCTGCTGGCACTGGCAGATGAATGCGGCTTGCGCGCACGCATCGAGGCCATGTTCCGCGGCGAGAAAATCAATGCTACCGAGAAACGCGCAGTGCTGCACGTGGCGCTACGCGCGCCTAAAAGCGAACACATTGTGGTGGACGGCGTGGATGTGGTGCCCGAGGTGCACGAAGTCCTTGACCACATGGCGGCGTTCTCGGACCAGGTCCGCAGCGGCCAGTGGTGCGGGCATACCGGCAAGCGCATCCGCAATGTCATCAACATCGGCCTGGGTGGCTCCGGTCTGGGTCCGGTCATGGCTCACGAGGCGCTGCGGCATTACAGCCAACGCAACCTGGACTTTCGCTTCGTATCCAACGTGGATGGCACGGACCTGACGGAAGCCACACGCGATCTGGATCCAGAAGAGACCCTGTTCATCATCAGTTCCAAGACCTTCACTACCCTCGAAACCATGACCAATGCCCATGCGGCGCGCGCCTGGTGCCTGCGGAAGCTCGGCAACGAACAGGCGATAGCCAAACATTTCGTAGCAGTCTCCACCAACAGCCAGGAAGTTGCCAAGTTCGGCATCCGCACCGAGAACATGTTCGGCTTCTGGGACTGGGTCGGCGGACGCTACTCCATGGATTCAGCCATCGGCCTGTCCACCATGATCGCCATCGGCCCGGATAATTTTCGCGCCATGCTTGCCGGTTTCCATGCCATGGACGGGCATTTCCGTACCGCACCCTTCGAGCGCAACCTGCCGGTGCTCATGGGTCTGTTAAGCATCTGGTACAACAATTTCTTCGACGCGCAGACTGTCGCGGTGCTGCCCTACGATCAATACCTGAAACATTTCCCAGCTTACCTGCAGCAACTCACCATGGAGAGCAATGGCAAGCACGTCACGCTGGATGGCGCAAGCATTAACTACCAAACCGCGCCCATCTATTGGGGCGAGCGCGGCACCAATGGCCAGCACTCGTTTTATCAACTTATCCATCAAGGCACTAAACTGATTCCCTGCGACTTCATCGGTTTCTGCCATACCCTGAATCCGCTCGGTAATCAACACGATCTTTTGATGGCAAACCTGTTCGCGCAAACCGAAGCCCTGGCCTTCGGCAAAACCGCCGATGAAGTCAAAGCCGAGGGCATACCCGACTGGCAGGTGCCGCACCGGACGTTCGAAGGCAATCGTCCCAGCAACACGCTGCTGGCGGAACAACTGACGCCCGAAACCCTCGGCAAGCTGGTGGCGCTGTATGAACACTGCGTCTTCACCCAGGGTGCGATCTGGAACATTGATTCCTTCGACCAGTGGGGTGTGGAACTGGGCAAGGTGCTGGCCAAGCGCGTGATCCCGGAGTTGGAAAGCGCAGATGAGCCGGCGCTTAAACACGACAGCTCCACCAACACCCTCATCCGGCGCTATCGCGCCGGAAAATCGCCATCATGAGCACGAGTATCAGTCCCCTGGCGGGGAAACCGGCGCCGCTCTCGATCCTGGTGAACGTTCCCAAGCTCATCACTGCGTATTCCACCGAGATCCCTGATGCTTCCATTCCTGCACAACGGGTCATGTTCGGCACCTCCGGGCACCGGGGCTCCGCGTTCGAGAAGACCTTCAACGAATGGCACATCCTTGCCATCAGCCAGGCCATCTGTGAATACCGCAAGAAAGAAAACATCAACGGCCCGCTGTTTCTCGGCATGGATACCCACGCGCTGTCCGTGCCAGCCTTGGCGAGTGCGCTGGAAGTGCTGGCCGCCAACGGCGTCGAGGTGATGCTTGCGAAGGACGACGAATACACGCCGACCCCGGTGATTTCCCACGCCATCCTGATTCACAACCACGGCCGCAAAACCGGGTTGGCGGACGGCATCGTCATCACGCCCTCGCACAATCCGCCCGATAACGGCGGCTTCAAGTACAACCCGCCCAACGGTGGCCCGGCGGATACCGGCATCACCGGTTGGATCGAAACCAGGGCCAACGAATTTCTCAGAAACGGACTAAAGGGCGTGAAGAGAATGCCGTACGAGAAAGTGCTGCATGCGGCCACCACGCACCGGCACGACTATCTCACTGCCTATGTGAGTGATCTCGCTAATGTAATTGATATGGGCGCCATCCGAGATGCGAAAATCTGCATGGGCGTGGACCCGCTGGGCGGCGCCGGCGTCCACTACTGGGCGCCCATCGCCGAGCGTTATCACCTGGATCTCAGCGTGGTCAGCGAGGATGTGGACCCGACTTTCCGGTTCATGAGCGTGGATTGGGACGGAAAAATCCGCATGGACCCGTCTTCGCCCTACGCCATGCAGCGCCTGATCGGGCTGAAGGATCGCTTCGACATCGCCTTCGCCTGTGACACGGATCACGACCGGCACGGCGTGGTGACGAAGAGCGCCGGATTGCTGCCGCCGAATCATTATCTTTCCGTGGCCATCCAGTATCTGTTCCAGAACCGGCCTGGGTGGAACAAACAATCGGCAGTGGGCAAGACCGTGGTCAGCAGCCAGATGATTGATCGCGTCACCGCGAAACTGGGCCGCAAGCTCTATGAAGTACCAGTGGGTTTCAAATGGTTCGTGGGCGGACTGCTGGACGGCTCCCTGGGTTTTACCGGTGAAGAAAGCGCGGGCGCGTCCTTTCTGCGCCGCGACGGCAGTACCTGGACCACGGACAAGGACGGCATCATCCCCGCGTTGCTCTCCGCGGAAGTCACCGCACGCACAGGCCGCGATCCCGGCGAACTCTACCGGCAACTGACGCAGGAATTCGGCGAATGTCTGTACGACCGGGTGGAAGCGCTGGCCACGGCGAAACAGAAGGAGATGCTCTCAAAGCTCTCGGCACAGCAGATTCAATCCAGGGAACTGGCGGGCGACAAGATCCAATCTATCCTGGATCACGCGCCCGGAAACGGCGCGGCAATCGGCGGCTTGAAAGTAATTACCGCAAAAGGATGGTTTGCCGCGCGCCCCTCGGGCACCGAAGACATTTACAAAATATACGCGGAAAGTTTCAGTGGCAAAGAACATCTGAAACACATCCTGGCTGAAGCTCAGTCAATTGTTGACGCTGAAATTGGCGCAGCTAGCAAACAGAAATAAAGAACATCTCTGAGAAGAGGCGAAAGCAAAACCCTTTGGTGGACCGTGCAGGGCTCACCGCGGCGAGCGGGCAGCCAGATATGGTCGCCCTGGACTTTTGCGCGGAACAGGGCGCGTAGCGCAAACTATCTTAATCCACTGCCAGACTTGACGGGATAGGTATGTCTGGAATCTTTGACTTAGGTTTTGCGCCTGTATTTTTTACTTAGGCAATTCGATTTGAAGTAGCTTTTTATTATTTAGCTTCGCATATGTAGAATCATCAGTCATACAAGGTATAACAATACCGCCCTGATAACTTTTCGGCATATTGATCTTAATAAAGTGCCTGTAATACGTAGTAGTTATTTTATCTTGAGGCGTGGACGTCTGTTGACCTCTAGCTTCTTCGTTGCATAGAAATCCTGCGCCATAACTGAATAACGCTACGCCGAGTATTAGCACTGCGGTCCTCATATTGGCGGCCTCCATCTCTGATGTCTTGGTTTCGAAATTCGCGAAAATAGTACAACACGCTTATATCACCCTGCGCGATTTTTACACCTTATCGCTAGCTGGCAACGTTTGGAAGTCGTTGATTAATAAAGAGCCCTCTGGTGGGCCGTGCAGGGCTCGAACCTGCGACCTACTGATTAAGAGTCAGCAGCTCTACCAACTGAGCTAACGGCCCACCAGAGGGTTCTTAATAACGATTGGCAACTCAAATAAAAAGTCAGGAACATTATTCATCAATAATGGGGTGGACGATGGGACTCGAACCCACGACAACCGGAATCACAATCCGGGGCTCTACCAACTGAGCTACGCCCACCATAACAATTAGACAATCACCTGATACGCTGCCGGCTCACCACTATATATTGGCGCGCCTGGCAGGACTCGAACCTGCGACCGCCGGCTTAGAAGGCCGGTGCTCTATCCTACTGAGCTACAGGCGCAAATTCATTTCAAATTGGTCGGGGCAGAGGGATTTGAACCCCCGACCCCCTGCTCCCAAAGCAGGTGCGCTACCAGACTGCGCTATGCCCCGCCACACAAACTCATCACCAAGCGCCTGCTTTGCTCGCAGTCTGTTGCCGACTCGGCTCGTGCCTCACCTGGCAACCCGGCCGTGTACATCCTGTACCCGGCGTTCGCTCCTCCCGGAGCTCACCCCAAAGCAGGTGCGCTACCAGAAACGCTATGGCCTGATCCACCACGTCTGGGACTTTCACCACAGTCCGCGCGAGGGTGGGAATGATACGGGCCCGCTGCACTCCAGTCAATTTACAACGCCGTATGTTGGAGCCCGGGCACACGCGTGCGACAATGCCGCAGCCTTGAACAACATGACGCACCATGCCAGCCCAGATAATTGACGGCAAAGCCCTGGCCAGTGAGATCCGCGACAGTATTCAGCGCCGCGTGGCTTCGCGGATCGCTAATAAGCTGCGCGTGCCGGGATTGGCAGTCGTACTGGTGGGTACTGATCCCGCATCGGAAATCTATGTGCGCAACAAGCGTCAGGCCTGCAAGGCAGTGGGTTTCATTTCGCGCGCCTTCGACCTGCCCTCGAATACCTCCGAAGCCGCGCTTCTGAAGCTCATTGATGAGCTCAATACCGATCCGGTTATTGACGGTATTCTGGTACAACTACCTCTACCATCACACATCAATACCGAGACGGTCATCGAGCGCGTCCGGCCGGACAAGGATGTGGACGGCTTCCATCCCTACAATGTTGGCCGTCTGGCACAACGCATTCCCCTACTGCGCCCCTGCACACCCTACGGCATCATCAAACTGCTGGAGAAATATGGTGAGACTTTTACTGGTCGCCATGCCGTGGTAGTTGGCGCGTCGAACATCGTCGGCCGGCCCATGGCCATGGAACTGCTACTCATGGGCGCCACAGTGACAGTTTGCCACCGTTTCACCGCGAACCTGGAACAGCATATAAATGAAGCGGATATTGTGGTTGTTGCCGTAGGTAAACCCAACCTTGTTCCAGGCGCCTGGATCAAACCCGGTGCTACCGTAATTGACGTTGGTATGAACCGTCTGTCTGATGGCAGATTAACAGGTGACGTGGAATTTGAAGCTGCGCGAGAACGCGCAGCATTTATAACACCCGTTCCGGGTGGTGTTGGCCCCATGACCGTCGCCATGCTGCTCAGCAATACCTCCACGGCGGCGGAACGGCACGATCAAAAGAGATGAGGAGTGCTCATAAACGTGAGCTGCCACTACCTCCCTGTCTAACTCCCCATTAGAACTGATAAACGATGCCAAGCGACGCAAGACCGAGCTATGTGCAAATGTGGTGTATGAGGATTTGTCAAGCGGCGCTCCTGCTGACTTGTAAAACGCTCTCTACGTCTTCAATGCCATCTTTGAACCGCACGCCGGTAATGACCTTGGCCAGGTAGTG
>JBOIBC010000034.1:0-8300 GCA_050739295.1 Gammaproteobacteria bacterium | reverse complement strand
CCCCTCGATCAGCGGTACGAAACTCACCCGGTCCAGCACTTTGCGCGCATACTTTTTTTCGTCCTGGCGCGTGACCAGCAGGAGCTCCTGTCCGTCTTGACCGCCCACCGGAATCACCATGCGGCCACCCACGGCCAGTTGCTCCAGCAACGCCGGCGGCACATCTTCCGGCGCAGCGGTCACCAGAATGCCATCGTAAGGCGCGTGTTTTGGCCAACCCCAGCCGCCGTCTGCATGCCGGAACCGCACGTTTCTCAGCTTGAGCCTACTCAAGGTCTGACGAGCGCGCTGTTGCAACAATGCCAATCGCTCAACGCTGTACACCCGTTCTACCAGCTTGGCGAGAATCAGGGTCTGATAACCGCAGCCGGTACCCACTTCCAGCACTGTATCAGGTATACCGTCCTCGATCAGCGCCTCGGTCATGCGCGCGACGATATAAGGTTGCGAGATGGTCTGGCCGAAGCCGATGGGCAGTGCCGTATCTTCGTATGCACGGCTGGCCAGCGCTTCGTCCACGAACAGGTGCCGCGGCGAGGAGCGGATGAGATCCAGCACCGCGGCATTGCGGATGCCCTGCTCCTTGAGACGCAGCATGAGCCGTTCGCGGGTGCGCGCGGAAGTCATGCCAATGCCGCGGGTACCGGCGGCATTCATGGCAGCGGTATGCCCTGCAGCCAACGGGACAGGGGATCGAGCGCGGTGTACTGGGTTAAATCAATCTGCAGCGGCGTTACTGACACAAATCCGCGATGTACCGCGTGAAAATCCGTGCCGACGCCAGCATCCTGCGCGGCGCCCGGCGGACCTACCCAATAGATAGGCCGACCGCGTGGGTCGGTTCCCTTGGTAACCGGGTCGGAACGGTGCCGGTGGCCCAGACGTGTGGCTTCCACGCCTTTCAATTCAGGCCATGGCACATCCGGCACGTTTACATTCAAGATCGTGTTGGCTGGTAGTGGATTGGTCAGCAGCCGCTGCACCAGATCGCAGGTGACGCGCGCAGCCGTGGCGAAATGGTGCGGCACGTCCGTCACCAATGACACGGCAATGGCAGGAAAACCCAGAAAACGGCCCTCGATGGCAGCCGCCACGGTACCTGAATACAGCACGTCGTCGCCGAGATTCGCGCCGGCATTGATGCCTGAGACCACCATGTCGGGTTCCTCTTCCAGCAAGCCGGTGATGGCCAGGTGCACGCAATCCGTCGGTGTGCCGTCCACACACACTACATCCGGTTCGTCCCGCCGCACCCGCAAGGGCGCATCCAGCGTCAGGGAATGGCTGGTGCCGCTGCGGTTGCGGTCCGGCGCCACCACGGTGACGCTGGCAAAGCCGCCCAAGGCTTCGGCCAGGCAACGCAGACCTTCGGCGTGACAGCCGTCGTCATTACTGAGCAGGATCTTCAATCGTTATTCCGCGGATAAAACGGCAAGTCTTAGGATACTGTAAAAATGCCCGAAAGACGCTTGATATACTGTCGCCAACATGAATACGACCACCATGAAAAGCAAACCCGGCTTGAGCGACGAGGAAAAGCAGCAGTTCCGCGACGCCGTGGTGGATACCAAACGCTTGCCGCAGAAACCTGTCCGCAGCGGGCCCAAACCGAAACCACGCGCACGCTTTACGCGTGCCGCGGCTGCGGAAGTGCTCAATGAAAGCCTCACCGGTCTACCGGATCCATCCGAACCACTGCTGGGTGACGGTTTGTCCTATGCCAAACCCGGCGTTCAAAATACAGTGATTCGCAAGCTGCGCCGCGGCCACTTCAGCGTGGGTGCGGAACTGGACCTGCACGGGTTGCGCGCTGAGGATGCGCGTGTGGTTCTGGCGGAATTCCTTCAATCCGTGCGCGGCAAACGAATCCGCTGCGTGCGCATCATCCATGGCAAGGGCTACCGTTCCGGTCCGAAAGGTCCGGTGCTCAAGCAAAAACTCAATGGCTGGCTCAGACAACGGGATGAAGTCATGGCCTTCTGCTCAGCGCGCCCGGTGGATGGCGGCACTGGCGCTGTGTACGTGCTGTTGAGCAGCCGCTGACCTTTATTCCGCTCTAATATCTGGAGGACTGCCATGCATATCACGCTCAACATCAATCTGCTGGTGATCTTCACGCTGGTGGGTGGCCTGATTGTGCTGTTCTGGCTATAACTGTTTGAACGTATGGCATCGGTGCACCCGCCGCATACTCTTTGAGCACGCCATTGATCCGCTCTTCGGTGAATCGTTTGCGCTTCATATCGGGACCTCCCTCGGGTAAATTAACGGGGAAATCCCACATCACGCGCGGTACTATTTACGGGGGAAAGGTCACTCTTTAGCAAGCGGTTTAATGACAAATTGGTAGTCCGCTGTATAATTTTTTTCCGTTGGGTAGAACTGTTAGAAGTTTACCACGATAATGGTGACATATTTTTTCTGCGTCTAGACCGCCGACATCGAAATCTAATTCATGATCCCCTTCTTGATAGAACGTCACATCCATCGCGAGTTTGTGAGCGCGTACTAATTGCGATAAAAACACTGTAGTTCCTTCGATGAAAAATATACCAGTTGAATTGTCGGACGAGCCAGAAACTGAAAACTCACGTGTTTTGTGATTGTCAAACTTGGCCAATACAGAACAGTCATTTTCAATAAAACTACAATTTATTTGACCCTTAAATGTGACGAAGACGTCAATCGTGCCATCACTATTATTTCTCACATACAACGTCGGATGCTGTGGTCCGTTATATGGAAAAGAAAATTTTAGTGTGTTTGTGCTATCAGTCGAGGCACTATATGTTGGTTTATGAAATGAATCGCCTGGGTGGCTAAAATAAATCCAATTGCTTTTGATTATTGGAATATCTGGTTTGGTACTTGTAATGTGTGCTGCTGTAGCCACGGGTGTTGACGTTGTAGTTGTTATGGGTACGGATGTGTTATTAGGGGTACCGCTATTACAACCAGTAAGGCACAGCACCATTAGAGACAATACCTTGATGTTTATAGTCGTTTTATTCATGCTTCTATTCCTTAGCTATCGCTATGCCCACATATGGATGTTAGTGACGTTACCCCAACTCATATACCAATTGTGAGTTAGTTCCTGCCGAGTTTTGCATAACCGTATGCTGATGATCAAACTTCGCTGGGATCATGCCATCCAGGGAGCTGTGCGGGCAATGGGTATTGCAATCCTGCTGCCAGCATTCGGTTTTATTCCTGGCATCTGCCAGATTCATAAACAACATCTCGTTCAAATGGCACGAGAATGGGGTCTAGTCTTGAAATATCAGTTTTCATGATTGATGACTTTGCTCGCCATTGTATAGTGAATGCCTACACTATCTGCAATCGCTAGCAGCGTATAGCCATGCAGATGATGGGCGCAATGGATCAGAGCATTCCGCTGTTAGCCTTTGCGTGACGCCAATTCTGCCACCAGCGCCCGCATGGCCGTTTGGGTTTCCGTGCTGAACCACATGTTCATGAGATCGTCATGGCTGCGCTCGCCCAATTCCGAGAACAGTTCAACCAGATCGGCGCGTGCGAGTTTACGCGTGACAGCGACGGCCTGCGGCGGCAACGCCAGCAGGCTGCGGCACCATTCCAGTGCCGCGGGTATCACTTGCCCGGCCGGCAACACCTGATCCACCAGGCCAATGTGCAGAGCTTCATCGGGTGAGATCAGCAGGCCATGCAAGCACAGGCGTTCCGCCTGGCGCACGCCCACCAGCCGTTTCAAAGCTGCGTAGATCACCGCCGGTACCGGCAGGCCCACACGCACTTCGTTGAGGCCGATCTTGAACTTGCCCTCAGCGGCGATGCGGGCATCGCAGAAAATCGCCAGCACCGCACCACCGGCTGGACTATGTCCGGTGAGCGCCGCTGCTATGGGAACAGGCGACAGAGCGATGAGCCGTAGCAGACTAATGAATTCTTTCCAGAACGCACCCATGGCGGCCTTATCCAATTTCAACAGCGCCGGCACATCGAGACCCGCCGAGAACATGCCTTCGGCACCGGACAGGATCAGTGCGCGGGCGCCGCTCTTGGGTGCGGATTTGATGGATTCATGCAGTTCATGCACCAGCGCAGGATTGAGTGCGTTTGCCGGCGGATGTGCCAGCCGCAGTTCCAGAATGTTTCCGTGTTCAATTCTCGTCAACATCGCTGTCTCCTGTATTCGCAGTATCGGTATCAATGAGTTCCCGCAACACCGCCGTGGCATAGGCACCGGCCGGCAGGAAGAATTCCAGCGTCAGTGTATGCGCATCGTCTGCTTGCCAGATTAAATCCCGGACCGGCAAGCGCAACGCACGGCGCGCCTGTTCCAAACCGGCCACTTCCAGCCCGCTGGCGAACGAAGCATATTGCTGCACCACGGCGGTTTCCAGGATTGCGGCCGCTCCGGACACGCGGTTTCGGCCCCGGCCACACAAGGGCCCGGTGGGATGCACGTGCCCGGCTGCAGCACGTGCTGTCAATGCATCATCCACGTTGTCCATATGGAAAACACTGTGACTGCCGTCCAGCATGCACTCCCCGCCCGGCAAAGGCCTGTTCCAGCTACCCTCGGCCACGCGCCGTGACAACACCGCATTGAATATAAGGCTGCGGGCCGTGGATAGCAGCAGTCCACGCAGCTTGCGGTCACGGACGGAACGCGGATCGTCAAAGAATCGTTCGACCTGCTCAATATTGCCGCCGTCGCGGCCAAAGCGTTGTGGGCCGAAATAATTGGGTACGCCCTGCTCGCGGATTATTTTCAATCGCGGTTCCAATGCGGCAACCGGAACAGAGAGCTCGCGCAATACCAGACGGAACCGATTGCCTTTGAGCGCACCAGTGCGGAGCTTGCGGCTATGCTGCGCCGCCACAAGCACCCGAAATTCCGGATTCACCAAGACACTCCAATCCGGTTCGGGATGTTTGCCCAGCCACAGGCTGAAATGCTGTACAGCAACCGCATGCCGGTCCTTGATGCCGGCATAGCTCACGTCGCGCGCGGGTATTCCGGCGTAACGCGCCAGTTCACGCGCCACCCAGATTGTATTGGCGCCACGCTTTTCCACCCTAAGCAAGCAATGCTCGCCCGCGCCATCTGCTTCAAATCCCAGGATTTCTTCAACCTGGAAATCTTCAGGCGTTGTACGGATATTACCCTGACATGTAATCGGACCGTACGCACGCGCCCATTCCGGCAAGGATGTCATTACTATCAGGTAGTTTCTGGAACACTATCCACCAGCACCACCACCTGGGCGGCGAGGCCCTCACCGCGGCCGATGAAACCGAGACGCTCGGTGGTGGTGGCCTTCACGTTTACGCAGTTCAACGGCAGGCCGAGATCAGCGGCCAGGTTGGCGCACATGGCGGGAATGTAGGGTGCGAATTTCGGCGCATGGGCGATCAATGTTGCATCCATATTTATGGGCTTCAGTTTCAGGACACGCAGTTTCGCCAGCACCTCGCGCAGCAGCATGCGGCTGTCGGCACCCTTGTACTGGGGATCGCTGTCAGGAAAATGCTGGCCGATGTCCCCCAATCCAGCGGCACCCAGTAGCGCATTACACAGCGCATGCAACAACACATCGCCGTCTGAATGTGCAATCACACCGCGTATGAACGGCACGCGCACACCTCCAAGTATGAAAGTGTTGCCGTCACCAAACCGGTGTACATCGAAGCCCTGGCCGATCCTCATGTGTGTCTATCTCCACGCTGTTTCAGGATGGCTTCTGCCAAACCCATATCTTCACCGCAAGTAATCTTGAGATTGTCACTGCGCCCAGGCACTACACGCACCGCGTAGCCAGCAATTTCCATGGTGGCTGCTTCATCGGTGGGCACATGGCCGGAATTGAGCGCGGTTTCCAGCGCCGCTGTCAGCAAACCATACCGGAACATCTGCGGGGTGAAGGCACGCCAGAGTTGTTGACGGTCCATGGTTTCACGGATGACGCGATCTTCATCCACGCGCTTCACTGTGTCCGTTAAGGGCATCGCCAGGATACCGCCCACGGAATCGTGCGCCAGAGTCCGAATGAGACGGTTAATATCATCATGATGCAGGCACGGGCGTACCGCATCATGCACCAGAACCCAGTCACCCCGTTTCAATTCTTCTCGCAAACTGTGCAAAGCATTCAATACCGAGTGGGCACGCTCCTGACCGCCCTCGGCAATACACACCGGTTTACTTTGGGAACGCAGTAAGTAGCGCTGCCAATATGGGTCGTTGCTGGCGACCGCGACCGTGATACCGGTGATTCGCGCATGGGACAGGAAACAATCCAGCACGTGTTCGATGACCGTGCGGCCCGCGAGTGTCAGGTATTGTTTGGGAATGGCGCCGCCCATACGAACCCCACTGCCGGCGGCAGGAATCACCGCCCAGAACCGCGGTTCATTCCCCATACACTTAATTATTTGACTGTGCCGGTGGCGGCACACGCACGATCTGGTAGAACGTCTCGCCTTTTTTGATCATGCCCAGATCGCTGCGTGCCTGCTCCTCGACGGCCGCCTGGCCCTGCTTCAGATCCTGCACTTGGGCTGCCAGTGCCTGGTTGCGTTTCATGAGTTCGGCGTTCTCGGATTGCTGTGCACTCACCTGTTGTTGCAGTTTCCAGACATCGTGAAGATCGCCTTGGCCGAACCACAAGTCATACTGGAACAACAGCAGTAACAACACCAGTATCAATGGTAGTAGAAGTTTCAGTTGCAGGCCGCGCAAAGTCACGTGTTACGGACCACTCCAGCAGGGAATGCTCTGCGACCATGATAACGCGCTCTGGCTCCCAGGGATTCCTCGATGCGTAGCAACTGGTTGTACTTGGCCAGCCGGTCCGACCGGGACAGTGAACCGGTCTTGATCTGGGTGGCACGGCTGCCGACCGCCAGATCGGCGATGCTGGTGTCCTCGGTTTCACCGGAACGGTGGGAAATCACGGCGCTGTAGCCTGCATCCACGCTCATACTGATGGCCTCCAGAGTCTCCGTCAGCGTGCCGATCTGGTTCAACTTGATCAGCACGGAATTGGCGATACCCTTGCGGATACCTTCATTGATAATTTCCGTGTTGGTCACGAAGATATCGTCGCCCACCAACTGCACGCGTCCACCCAGCCGCCGAGTCAGCACCTGCCAGCCGTCCCAATCGTTCTCGGCCATGCCGTCCTCGATGCTGATGATGGGATAACGCTCCACGAGTCCGGCCAGGTAGTCACTGAATTCCGCGGAGCTGTACTGCTTGCGCTCAGATTTCAGGTGATAACGCCCGTCCCGGTAAAACTCGTTGCAGGCCGCATCCAAGCCCAAATAAATGTCCTTGCCCGGCACATACCCGGCCCGCTGGATAGCCTCCATGATGACTTCCAATGCGGCCTCATTCGAAGGCAGGTCTGGTGCGAAACCACCCTCATCACCGACCGTGGTGCTTAGGCCGCGTTCATGCAGGACTTTCTTGAGAGCGTGGAAGACCTCGGCGCCATAACGCAAGGCTTCCGGGAAACTCGGCGCGCCCAGCGGCAGGATCAGGAACTCCTGCACATCGACGTTATTGTCCGCGTGCGCCCCACCGTTGATGACGTTCATCTGCGGCACCGGCAGCGTCACCGCCTCTTCGCCACCCAGCCAGCGATACAAGGGCACCTCATGTTCACGGGAGGCTGCACGCGCGGCCGCTAGCGACACACCGAGGATGGCGTTGGCGCCCAGCCTGGATTTATTCTCCGTGCCGTCCAGCACGATCAGGGCGCGATCCAGTCTTTCCTGATCCTCGGCTTCCATGCCGCGAATCTGGTGCTGGATTTCACCTCTCACATTGGCAACGGCTTTGCGTACGCCTTTGCCGCCGTAGCGCTTTGCATCACCGTCACGCAGTTCTGCCGCTTCGCGCGAGCCGGTGGATGCACCCGACGGCACCGCCGCACGGCCTACCGTGCCAGAGTCCAGAATCACATCCACTTCCACCGTGGGATTGCCACGGGAATCCAATATCTCTCGCGCACGCAACTCAGCTATCTTGGCCATACGTCAATGTTCCAGATGTATTAACGAACCACCATCAAATCCTTCACGCAGGCAACCGTGTTTCCACATAGGACCTGCGCTTCACCACCGTGTCCAACTCTTTGAGAATTACCAACAATTCTTCCATCAGCGACAGATGCCATGAATTGGGCCCATCACACAAGGCTCTATCGGGGTCCGGATGGGTTTCCA
The DNA here is from genome assembly GCA_050739295.1 of Gammaproteobacteria bacterium. Classification (GTDB taxonomy): domain Bacteria; phylum Pseudomonadota; class Gammaproteobacteria; order Natronospirales; family REEB76; genus REEB76. The sequence goes on along the minus strand of JBOIBC010000034.1, from coordinate 80 downwards.
TGAAGATGCCTGCGACGCCGACGCCGATGGCGGCGCGCGCCAGCACGGGAATGAACTGTCGCTGGCCACCAGAGCTGCCG
>JBOIBC010000033.1:0-8697 GCA_050739295.1 Gammaproteobacteria bacterium | reverse complement strand
TCTATACGCTGCAAATCGGCTTTATCCAGCTTCACCCGCAGCGCCATCAAATTCTCTTCCAGGTATTTGCGCTGCTTAGTGCCGGGGATCGGCACGATGTCCTCGCCTTGCGCTAGCAGCCAGACCAGGGCGATCTGCGCAGATGTCGCACCTTTCTCCCGCGCGATCTCCTGCACACGCCTGGCCAAATCAAGATTCTTCTGAAAATTCCCTCCCTGGAAGCGTGGATGGTTGCGTCGCCAATCACCTTCCGGCAGGTCTGCGGGCTTCTGAAATCGGCCGGTAAGGAAACCGCGCCCCAGCGGACTGTAAGCCACAAAGCCGATTCCCAGTTCACGCACGGTCTGCAGGATTTCATCCTCGGGATCGCGAGTCCATAGAGAGTATTCCGTCTGCAAGGCGCTGATGGGATGAACCTTGTGTGCGCGCCGGATCGTGTTGGATGCGGCTTCCGATAGGCCGAGATAGCGCACCTTGCCCTGCTGCACCAATTCCTGCATGGCGCCCACGGTTTCCTCGATGGGAATCTTGGTATCCACCCGGTGCTGGTAATAAAGATCAATGTGCGCCACGCCGAGGCGTTTGAGCGAGGCATCGCAACACGCATGCACATATTCCGGCCGGCCATTGATGCCGAGAAACTTCCCCTCGGGGCTGCGCTGATTGCCGAATTTGGTGGCGATCACCACTTGATCGCGCCATCCCTTGACAGCCTTGCCTACCAGCAGCTCATTGGTGAACGGGCCGTACATATCCGCGGTATCGAGAAAATTCACGCCCAGGTCCAGCGCGCGTTGAATCGTGGCAACGGATTCCTCGTCGTTGCAGCCGGCATAGAAATCCGACATGCCCATGCAGCCAAGTCCCAAAGTGGATACTTCAAGACCCTGATGACCGAGTTTGCGCTGCGGTAATGCAACGTCCATGAAAATCCTCCTGAATCAACAACAGAAACCTTAACACTACGTGCCCGGCCTTTTCACAGTCTGGCATAGCGCAAGCGCAGGGCATTGGCCACTACCGACACCGAGCTGAAGGACATGGCCGCCGCCGCGATCATGGGCGACAGCAGCAGACCAAAGAATGGATACAACACACCCACGGCGATGGGCACGCCCACGGAATTGTAGGCAAATGCCCAGAACAGATTCTGACGTATATTGCGCACGGTGGCTTGCGACAGGCGCCGCGCCCGCAGGATGCCGCGCAGATCACCCTTCACCAGCGTCACGGCCGCGGTTTCCATGGCGATGTCCGTGCCTGTGCCCATGGCGATACCCACGTCGGCTGCGGCCAATGCCGGAGCATCGTTCACGCCGTCACCCGTCATGGCCACATGGCGTCCCTGATCTTTGAAACGCCGCACCGCCTCGGCCTTGCCCTCCGGCGAGACGCCGGCGATAACTTCATCAAGATCGAGAGGCCGTGCCACCGCATGCGCCGTGGTTTCGTCGTCGCCCGTTACCATGACTACGTGCAGACCGGCATTTTTAAGGCCTGTGATGGCTTCGGTGCTGGTAGATTTTACGGGATCGGCCACGGCAATGAAGCCCGCAAGCGACGACTTCACCATCACAAATACCACGGTTGCACCGGTTTCACGCAACGCCTGCACGCGTATTGCTGCTGGCGCGATGTCTATTTTCAAAGTTGTGACCAGTTTTTCGTTGCCAAGCACCACTTGCTCGTTGTCCACCACGCCACGCACGCCCTGACCGGTGAGTGCTTCAAACTCACTGGCACTTCGCAGTGATATTCCTCGCTCTCCCGCTGCCGTCACAATGGCGGCTGCCAGCGGATGTTCGCTGCCCTGTTCCAGACTGGCTGCCAGCATCAACAACTCGTTCCCGCTCAAACCTGCGACGGATTCCACCGCCGTCACTTTCGGTCTGCCTTCCGTGAGTGTGCCGGTCTTGTCCACCAGCAGTGTATCCACCCGCCGCAGCATCTCCACCGCCTCCGCGTTGCGGAACAGCACACCGTTTTGCGCGCCTTTGCCCATGGCTACCATGATGGACATGGGTGTGGCGAGCCCCAGAGCACAGGGACAAGCGATGATCAGCACCGCCACCGCGTTCACCAGCGCATGCGCAAAAGCCGGTGTTGGTCCGAGCAAATACCACACGATAAAGGTAAGGATGGCGATCAGGACGATGGCCGGCACGAACCAGCTCGCCACCCTGTCGGCCAAGGATTGAATGGGTGCGCGGCTGCGCTGGGCGGCGGCCACCTGCGCCACGATGCGCGCGAGCAGTGTATCCGCGCCTACCCTCTCGGCGCGCATGATGAAACTGCCACGACCATTGAGTGTGCCACCCGTCACCGGTTCGCCAGAACGTTTTTCCACCGGCAACGGCTCGCCGGTGAGCATGGATTCATCCACGAAACTTACGCCTTCCGTTACCACGCCGTCCACCGGTAATTTTTCTCCGGAGCGCACCCGCAGCTGGTCGCCCACACGTACTTCCGCCAGCGCCACATCCTGTTCGTCGCCATCGGCGCCGATACGGTGTGCGATGGGCGGTGTCAAATCCAGCAACGCGCGGATGGCAGCGGACGTAGACTGACGCGCGCGCAATTGCAACACCTCGCCCAACAGCACCAGCACGACGATGACTGCAGCAGGCTCGAAATACACCGGCAGCGTTCCATCCGCCATGTAGAAAGTCGCCGGGAAAATTTCCGGAAACAGCAGTGTCAATACGCTATACAGATAGGCCACCGCCACGCCCAAGCCAATGAGTGTGTACATGTTGAGGCTGCGGTTCACGAGCGAGTGCCAGGCACGCACAAAGAACGGGTATCCGCCCCAGATCACCACCGGCGTCGCCAGCAGGAATTCAATCACATTCCAATCCAGATCCGGGAACTTATACAGCCACGGCCGCATGAACAGTTCTCGCATGGCAATGATGACCAGCGGTACGCTCAGCATCACGCCGACCCAGAAGCGGCGCGTCATGCTGTGCAACTCCGGATCCACTTTCTGTTGTGCGGCCGGCGTCATTGGCTCCAAGGCCATGCCGCAGATGGGACAACTGCCGGGAGTGTCGCGCACGATCTCCGGATGCATGGGACAAGTCCATTGATGCTTTACGGTAGAGGCTGGCATGACAGGCTCCAGTGCCATGCCGCACTTGGGGCACGCTCCGGGATGATCCTGAACCACCTCTGGATGCATGGGGCAGATGTACGATCCCGTTTTTGATCTTGCTCTTTTGTTCAACGCTGTGCCAAATGCGCGTGTTGATCAGAACCGCCTGCAGCCTTGTGCGCGGTCATCATCAACACTCGGTCACGTTGACTGCTAAACCACCCAGCGAGGTTTCCTTGTAGATGCTGCGCATGTCATGGCCGGTCTGGCGCATGGTGGCGATGACCTGGTCCAGAGACACGTTGTGCTGACCGTCACCGTGCATGGCAAGGCGCGCAGCATTGATGGCCTTGACCGAACCCATGGCGTTGCGCTCGATGCAGGGGATCTGCACCAACCCGCCGACCGGGTCACAGGTCAGCCCCAGATTGTGTTCCATGCCGATCTCGGCGGCATTCTCGACTTGCTCATTGCTGCCCAGCATCGCTGAAATCAATCCGCCCGCGGCCATGGAACAGGCCACGCCCACTTCACCCTGGCAGCCCATTTCCGCGCCGGAGATCGAGGCATTCTGCTTGTAGAGCATGCCGATGCCGGCTGCGGTCAGCAGGTAGCGCAGAATACCTTCTTGGTCCGCACCCTCCACAAAACGTAAATAGTAATGGCCCACAGCCGGGATGATGCCGGCCGCACCGTTGGTGGGCGCAGTCACGACCCGCCCGCCGGCAGCGTTTTCTTCGTTCACCGCCAACGCCCACAGGTTCACCCAGTCCATCGCGTCCAGCGGCGTGGTTTTCTTCTGCTGCATGAGATCGCGGGCGAGCTTGGGGGCGCGGCGACGCACGCGCAGCCCACCTGGCAGCTCGCCCTCCTCACGCATACCGCGCGTCACGCAATCCTGCATGACGCGCCAGATTTTGAGTAAGCCGGCACGTGTCTGTGCTTCCGGACGCCAGGCGTTTTCATTTTCAAGCATCAGTTGATCTATACGCAGATCATGCTGCCTACACAGCGCCAGCAACTCCGCCGATGAACCGAATACATACGGCAGCTTTACATCCAGCGCAGCGGCATCACCTTGTTCGTCGCTGCCACGGATGATGAAACCGCCACCGATGGAATAAAATTCCTCCCTCAGAAGAACATTGCCAGTGGCATCAAACGCCGTGAAACGCAGTCCATTGGAATGTTTTGGCAGCACCTGGTCCTTGTGGAACAGCAGGTTCATGGGTTCGTCAAACGTGATCTCGCGCTTGCCAAGCAGGTTGATCCTGCCAGTGTCGCGGATGTTCTTGAGCCGCGTGCCGATGTCTTCGGGGTTCACCTCATCAGGCGATTCCCCTTCCAAACCGAGCAGCACGGCACGGTCTGTGCCATGTCCTTTGCCGGTCAGGGCCAATGAGCCGTAAAGCTGCGCCACTATCTGCGCGGTCGAATTGAGCAGTTCCTTCTCTTCCAGGTCCAGCAGGAACTGACGCGCGGCGCGCATGGGTCCGACAGTGTGGGAACTGGACGGTCCCACGCCAATCTTGAACATATCAAAAATACTTATAGCCACTTAATACTCCAGGTGACTCTTGGTGCCGAGTGCTGCGTGCTGTGTGCTACGTGAAATGCAACACACGCACCTTTCGCATCAGACACGCAGTACGCAGTATGTAGCACTTTTATTCTTCCCCCAGCGACAGCAGCGTGGCATTTCCGCCCACCGCCGCGGTGTTGATGGTGAGCGTGCGTTCGGTGGCGAAACGCAGCATATAATGCGGCCCACCCGCCTTCGGCCCGGTACCGGACAGGCCCTGGCCGCCGAAAGGCTGCACTCCCACCACCGCACCGATCATGTTTCTGTTCACGTAGGCATTGCCAACGCGCATATGCGACTGGATGTACTGTGCGGCGCTGTCTATGCGTGTGTGGATGCCGAGTGTCAGGCCGTAGCCGGTGTTATTCACCGCATCGATTACCTGGTCCAGATCCCGCGACTTGAAGCGCAGCACGTGCAGAATGGGGCCGAAGACCTCGCGCTTAAGGATATCGAGACTGCTGATTTCCACCGCGAGCGGTGCAACGTAGGTGCCATGCGCTGCGAATGGTGGTAACTCGAGTTTGCAGATAACCTCGCCCCGCTTGGCAATCCAGTCCTCGTGTTCGTTTAGATTCTTTTGAGCCTCTTTATCTATCACCGGCCCAACGTCAGTTTGCAGCAGACCGGGGTCGCCAATACATAATTCCTGCATGTAGCCCTTGAGCATTTCGATGACGCGCGGGGCAATCTCTTCCTGCACGAACAGCACGCGCAGTGCAGAGCAGCGCTGACCGGCGCTGTTGAACGAGGATTGCATCACGTCCTGCACCACCTGTTCGGGTAACGCGGAACTGTCCACCAGCATGGCATTCTGGCCGCCGGTCTCGGCGATCAAAACCGGGATGATGCCGTCGCGATTGGCGAGGGTTTGATTGACGATCTTCGCGGTTTCCGTGGAGCCGGTGAATACCACGCCGGCGATGCGCGGGTCCGCGACCGCATGCTGACCTACGACTGAACCGCGGCCTGGAATAAAGTGCAGCACCTCACCCGGTATACCGGCTTGGTGCAGCAGCCGCACGGCGTGTGCGCCGATGAGCGAAGTCTGCTCCGCGGGTTTCGCCAGCACGCAGTTACCGGCAGCCAGCGCTGCACTCACTTGGCCAGTAAAGATGGCCAGCGGAAAATTCCAGGGACTGATGGCCACGAATACGCCGCGACCGTGCAGCGACAACTCGTTACGCTCGCCAGTAGGTCCCGGCAAACGCATGGGCGCGCCGAAATCGGCACGCGCACGCGCGGCATAATAGTAAAGATAATCCACGGCTTCACGTACTTCCGAGACTGCGTCGGGAATGGATTTGCCTGCTTCACGCACGCACAACGCCATGAGTTCCGGCGCGTGCTCCTCAAACAGTCCCGCGGCGCGTTCCAGGATCGCGGCGCGCTGGTCTGCCGGCATCGCATCCCAAGCGGGTTGAGCTTTTACAGCCACGTCCACCGCCAGCTTGATAGCCTCGACATCGGCCTCGTAAATCATGCCCACGGTCTGGCGGTTGTCGGTGGGATTGAGTGAAGGTTTCGCTTTGCCGCTCAAAATCTTTCCACCCACCACGGGCGCGGCGTTCCATTCCTGCGTCATGGCCGCGTCCATCTTTGCAGCCAGTGTATCCAGCACCACCACATCGGTGAGATTCACCCCGAGGGAATTATGGCGGGTCGCAGCGTAGAGGTCTTTTGGCAAGGGAATGCGCGGATGGGGTTTCACCGTCAGCGCTTCCACTTCCGCCACCGGGTCCGCGACGATGCTCGCTATCGGTACCTGTTCGTCGATGATGCGGTTCACGAACGATGTATTGGCGCCATTCTCCAGCAGCCGCCGCACCAGATATGGCAATAGATCCTCGTGGCTGCCCACCGGTGCATATACACGGCAATTCAGGCCGAGCTTCTTTTCACCCACAACTTCGTCATATAGTTCCTCGCCCATACCGTGCAGGCGCTGGCACTCGAAATCGTTCTTACCGCTGCTCATCTCCAGGATGCTGGAAAGCGTCTGGGCGTTGTGGGTGGCGAACATGGGATACAACACCTCGCGCGCAGCGAACATCTTGCGTGCACAGGCGAGATACGACACATCCGTATTTGGTTTGCGCGTGAATACCGGGTAACCGTCCAATCCACGCTCCTGAGCGCGTTTCACCTCGCTATCCCAATACGCGCCCTTCACCAGCCGCACCGGGATACGGCGCTTGCCACTTTTCGCCAGCTCCATGAGCCAGTCCAGCACGCGGATGGTGCGTTTCTGGTAGGCCTGCACTGCGAGACCAAAACCTTCCCAACCCTCCAGTGAGCGTGAACGATAAACCACTTCGATCACATCCAGTGACAGATCCAACCGATCCGCTTCCTCCGCATCCACCGTCAGGCCCATACCGTATTTTTTCGCGCGCTCCGCCAGCGCCAATAATTTCGGCACCAGCTCAAGCATCACCCGTGCGTGTTGCGCAAACTCATAGCGCGGATGCAGCGCGGAAAGTTTGACTGAGATACTTGGTGCAGCAAATACGCTCATACCTTTTTCGACGGTTGCGCCGATGGCGTCGATGGCTTTGGTGTAGTCCTCGAAATAGCGCTGCGCGTCTTTGGCGGTCAGTGCCGCCTCGCCCAGCATGTCGTAGGATTGCCGGTAGCCGCGGTATTCCTCGCTCTCGGCGCGCTTGAGTGCTTCCGCGATGGTTCGTCCCATGACGAATTGATGGCCCATGATGCGCATGGCTTGCCGAAACGCCTTGCGGATCACGGGTTCGCCCACGCGCGCCACCAGCGCCGCCATGTAGGTGGCGGGATTCTTCTCCACGCGGCTGTCAAGCTTGATGATCTTGCCGGTCAGCATCAGCCCCCAGGTGGAGGCGTTCACGAACGTTGAGGGGCTCGCACCCAGATGATCCGACCAGTTGCCGGTGACGATCTTGTCGCGGATCAGCTTATCGGCGGTATCCGAATCGGGGATACGCAATAGCGCTTCGGCAAGGCACATGAGCACCATGCCTTCCTGGGACGACAGGTCATATTCGCGCAGGAACTCCTCCACACCGCCCTTGTGGGTACGATGCTGGCGCACCGCTTCCACCAGTTTGGTGGCGTGCGCCTGGATGCGCTGCCGCGCGGCCGTGTCGAGTTTCGCCTGGGGTAGGAGTGCCTCCACGCAGCGGGTTTCATCCGCTAGATACAGTTTGTTGATAGCGGCGCGCAGCGGTTTTAGTTCGGGCCGCGGCCCGGCAAAAATGAAGCCCGCAGAGGCAACGGTCTGGGAATCAGCCGGTTGAAACATGGATGCTCCGGAAAAGGATCGAGAACCTGTCAGACCTCGGGTCTGAGCAGGTTATTTTACTGAATCGGCTGGGAAAATGCCTTGCTTGGCTAATCGGTTGCCGTCAGACAGTGTTGAGCCAGGCGCTCATAAAATGGCCGACATTGTTCCACCAGCCGAGCCTGAAAGGCGGACAGGTGCACGTCGTGTGGTTGATATGGTTCAAAGCCGGTGGAACGCTCTACCGCCTGATACCAGTGCTTCGCCCAGATGCCGTCGCTACTGCGAGGACCCGCCGGCCAGTGCAGCATGCGTTCGGTAAAGGTGATACCCAGGCGCTTACACAAGGCGCGCAACATACCCGCGGGGTCTTTCAATACGTCGGCCGCATCCATCACTGGCGGCAGACTGCCGCTGCGCTGGCAGACTTGCTCGAATAGACGAGCTTGCTGTTCGAACCCCAATTCCCACAACGCCGCATCCGGACGGTTGCGGGTAAACGAAGCCACCACTTCCTCGGGTACCCGGATCAGGAAACAATTACTCACCTGTTTCAGCCAATCCAGCGGCATATCCGGCAGGATATGTTGGGTCATATGCTTCTGATACCAGATGGATTTGCCATCCGGGATCGGCCCAGTGAGCATCTTCGCCACTTCCCGCCAGTCAGTATCTTGTGAAGCGATAACCTCGTCGCGACCGGGATGCTCGACGCCGGTCTTAAGCAGGTAATGCGCATAGAAAGGTTCGTCAATGACCGCTGTG
>JBOIBC010000032.1:0-8834 GCA_050739295.1 Gammaproteobacteria bacterium | reverse complement strand
CGCCTGCAACGTGAACACGCGAAGCAACTCTGACATGAATCCGCAGAAACGCGCCGAGATATTTGCCCGGCTCAAGCAGGCGAATCCAAAGCCCGCCACCGAGCTGAAATACCGGACCTCTTACGAATTGCTGGTATCGGTTGTGCTCTCCGCCCAGGCCACCGACAAAAGCGTGAATCTGGCTACGAAAGATTTATTCCAGGTGGCCAACACGCCCCCTGCCATGCTCAAACTGGGCGAAACCAGACTCAAGCGCTATATAAAGACCATCGGTCTGTTCAACACCAAGGCGAAAAACATCATCGCCACAGCACACATCTTGCTGGAAAAACATAACGGCGAAGTGCCGCACGATCGCGAATCCCTGGAAGCACTGCCCGGCGTGGGCCGCAAGACCGCGAACGTAATGCTCAACACGGCCTTCGGGGAACCTACCATCGCCGTGGACACGCATATCTTTCGTGTCGCGAATCGCACCGGCTTGGCACCTGGCAAGAATGTGCGTGAAGTGGAAGACAAGCTATTGAAGTTCACGCCGGATGAATACAAGAAGGATGCACACCATTGGCTGATTCTTCACGGCCGTTATGTATGCAAGGCACGCAAACCGGAATGCTGGCGCTGCGTCATCGGCGATCTGTGCGAATACAAGCACAAGACCCTGGCCGAAACGGCCACGAAGCCGAAACAGTCGTCTGGAGCAAGGGCTGGCCACCGCACACATTCCTGATGTTTTCTACTGGGTGCAAGCTCGGACACACTTGGCTACAATCCGGCTGACCGCCCCGGAATCAGTGCCTTGAAAGGCGTACCAAAACAATCCATGCCCGCACCCGCTGAAGCCACCCAAGACAAGAATCGCCTGCTCGTGGACCTGCTCCACGGTTGCGCGCAGGAACGCCAACTAGCCTTCCAGAAGTTGTACCAGCTCACTTCCCAGCAACTGTTTGCCATTTTGATGCGTATATTGAAGCGACGGGATCTGGCGGAGGAAGCCTTGCAGGACGCCTTTCTCAGTGTTTGGCGGAATGCGCCGAGCTACACGGCACAGAAAGGCACGCCCATGACATGGCTGGTCTCCATCTGCCGCTACCGGGCACTGGACATGTTGCGGCGTGAACACCGGGAAGTGCATCTGGATCCGTCGGATGAGGAGGGCGAGAACGCGGCACTGTCTGGATTCGCGGACGAATCCGAATCAAGTGATTTGATCAGTCATGCGGAAGCCCGGGCACTCAAGCATTGCCTGGATGAATTAAATGAAGGCCAGCGCAACAGTCTCAAGCTGGCCTATTTTGACGGTTGTTCGCAAGACGAGATTGCAAGCACCCTGCACGCGCCCATCGGCACGGTGAAAAGCTGGGTGCGGCGCGGGTTGCAGGGATTGAAACAGTGTCTGGAAGCGGCATGAAATACGACAACCAAAATTTGCGCGAACTGCTGGCAGGCGAGTATGTGCTCGGGCTGTTGCGTGGTGGTGCGCGCCGCCGTTTCGAGCGCCTGCTGATCGAAGACGCACGCTTGCGCGCTGAAGTCGTGGCCTGGGAAGGAAAATTTACCGCCTGGAACCGGAGCCTCAAGCCGCTGCCACCACGCAATGCCGTGTGGTGGAAACTCGAATCCCGTCTCCAGGCGGGAGAGAGAGCCAAGCGAAAGACCACGGGTTCGCCAGCGCTAAAGGGTTTGTGGAGCGGCGCTGCCGTCATCGCTGCAGCCATCGTGCTGGGGGTGGGCATATTCATCGGCCGGAGTCTGGTAACAACCCAGCCAGCCGCACCGTCCTATGTGGCGGTCATGTCCAGTGCCAAGGGCCAGCCTTTGTGGCTCATCACCGTGCATCCGCAAACCCGGCGCATTGACATGAAAGCCCTCGCCAACAATGTTCCGCCACCAGGCAAGTCCTATGAGCTGTGGATGCTGCCGGGCAGCGGCAAACCCGTGGCCATGGGACTGATGAACAGCGAAGGCCTCGTCAGTATCAACGTCAGCCCACAAGTTATCGCGGCTCTGGCCAGCGCCAAGAATCTTGCCATCTCCGTCGAGCCCTATGGCGGCTCGCCCACGGGCCAACCCACCGGTCCGGTGATGTATGTGGGACCCCTCGTCAGCACCTGAAACCACGACTCCGGTCATATCTCCTGTCGCAACGCATCCAAAACCCGTTCCTGTGAGTATCAAAGGTGAGCTTGATCCCGATACGGGTTTACAAGCCAATACAACACAGGAGATATTCATGAATATTGAAAACTTTTCGATTCGAAAAACTGTCCGCTTGGGCGGGGTGATGCTGCTGACGCTGGCTGCTGTATTGATGGCGGATTCCAGCCTGGCGGCCACGCCCGGAGACGCCTATCAGTCCATGGACAACGGCATGAGCATGCAAACCAACCGCTTTGGCGGACCGGTTTACGCCGGCGCACCGGCCTTGAACGTGACCGTGGCATTGGTGATCGCAGGCGACGGCCCCGAGCATTTCTCGCTGGTGACGGCCCTGAATCACATGCTGGGTGCAGCCACGGTGAATGCGGAGGTGGGCAAACTCACCAAGCAGTATGGCAAAAAGCGTGTGGGCGAATGGGTCAGCGGCATTGATTTTGCCGTGAATGACACGCTCAGGATCGTGCAGGAAAAACACATCAAACTGCCTGCTCCGGCACAGCTTTCCGGTGTGGAATTGGCGAAAACACTGGTAGGCGCCGGCACGGCCTCGGACAACACCTTCTGGTCGGGCCTACTGTTCGATCATGCCTTGTCGCACGGCATCCACATGCAGGTGATGGACGACACAGATGCCAAGCACGGTGCGGCTTATGACGCGAATTATCATGCCATCACCAACCAGGCGTTTTACGACGTGGCCCAAGCATTGGGCGACAAGAAAGTGAAACTGGCATCTTTCCACTAAACTTCGCGTGTCTTTATGCTGCACCGGGATTGCATTGGCAATCCCGGTGCAAAATTTTGTATCCATGGCACAGTTTCTTATCCGGCATCTCCTGAATCATGTCGCACTGTGCAGCCAGCAGCGTAAAATCAACCAACCAATACGCCTGCACCCGAAACCAGCCAAAACGTGATCTTACTGCTACCCATTCTCTGGCTCATTCTCTGGGCCGCTATCGGCGTGGTGATTTGCGCACTGCTCAGCCTGCCAGTGGGAACAAGGGTGGTGAAAACCGCCATAGGGATCTTTGTCTTTGGCGCTATCCTGTTGCCGCTAGTCAGCTGGATGGTGCTCAATTTCGTGCGCCGGGTGAACGAGGATTGAAGTTGCGATTATGCAGCCCGGCAACCGCAACAATACCCGCCAGACGTTCTTCGATGTGTGGCGCAAACTTCAAAACCATGAGCCCTTGAGCGTACTGGAAACTATCGTGGCGGAAGTCATTCGTCTGCATCCGGAATACCAGTCGCTGCTCGATCATCCGGGCGAAGTCCTGGACCGGGACTGGCGGCCGGATGGCGGAGAAACCAATCCTTTCCTGCACATGGGCCTGCACATCGCCATCCGTGAACAGCTCTCCATGGATCGGCCGCCGGGAGTCAAAGCCGCCTACGCAGCACTTCTGGAGCGTACACGGGATACTCATGCCGCCGAGCATCTAATGCTGGAATGCCTGGCAGAAACCCTGTGGTGCGCCCAGCGTGAAGGTCGGTTGCCGGATGAGCAGGCCTATCTGGCCTGCCTGCGAAGCCGGGCCGGCAAATAGCCGCTCGCTTGTAATAATTCACTGTCTGTACCACTCTCTTGTCTGTGGGCGCTCAAACCCGGGCGTCATTCAATACATTAGCCAATTACTTGGAGGATAGTCATGAAAGATTCCAATCTATTGATCAAATCCGCGCTCGCCAGTGTCATCGCCATGGGCGTGATGGGCCTCAGCGCCAGCGCCTTCGCCGGTGGCATGTCGGACAATTCCTCCGATATGAGCAAAATGCAGATGATGGCCAAGCACAAAACTATGACGGAAATGAAGGAAGGCATGCAGCAGTGCTTTGGCGTAAATGCGGCCTACAAGAACGATTGCCAGTCGCCTGGCCACTCCTGTGCCGGCCAGGATTCCAAGGCGCGCGATCCGGGCGCCTTCGTGCTGCTGCCCGCCGGCCTGTGCGGCAAAATTGATGGCGGCCATACCAAGGCCATGTAAGACGTTTGCCGATGTCCAACCAATCGGCGTTTCAGGCAAGGCCAATCCCGGTGAAAGCCGGGATCGGTCTTCGCCCTCCGCATTTCCAACAGGTGCTGAACGAGCGCCCATCTGTACCTTGGTTTGAGGTGCACAGCGAGAATTTCTTCTGCGCGGGCGGCGAGATGCCGCGCATTCTCGACGCGGTGCGCCGCAACTACCCCGTAAGCCTGCACGGCGTCGGCCTGTCACTGGGCAGCAGCGACCGGCTGCACACCGAACACCTGGATAAACTCAAACAACTGATAGAGCGCGTGCAACCCACACTGGTATCCGAACATCTGTGCTGGGGTGCCGTGGACAATCGCCACCTCAATGACCTCCTGCCTTTACCCTTTACTGAAGAATCACTGGATCTGGTCGTAAACCATGTCACCGCCGCCCAGGACTATCTGGGCCGCAGCATTCTGCTGGAAAACGTTTCTACCTATCTCACCTACCGCCATTCAACCATCCCCGAATGGGAATTCATCACCGCGCTGGCAGAGCGCAGCGGCTGTGATATTTTGCTGGACGTGAACAATGTGTATGTAAACGCCACCAATCACGGCTATGACGCCGAAAAATATATCTGTGCGATTCCGAAAAAAATGGTCAGGGAAATCCATCTGGCGGGATTCACACGCAAACAAGGTTTACCGGTGGAACTGCTGATTGATTCCCACAGCCGTCCAGTAGCCGACGACGTGTGGCAACTATACCGTCTGGCGGTCAATCACTGCGGTCCGGTGCCGACACTCATCGAATGGGATCAGGACATTCCGGCGCTGGAGGTACTGCAGGGTGAAGCTACCAAAGCCGAAGTCATACTCCATGAATACCACGCCCTCGCTGCATAGTCTGCAAACCGGCTTTGCCCACTGGATGTTGGGTGCGCGTGATTTGCCACTACCGGAAATAATCGCCGGTAATGGCCTGGACTCCGAGGCGCGGCTGCAAATCTACCATAACATCATCTTTAACAATCTCACGGCGGCCTTGCGCACCGCCTACCCTGCCGTGCTGAAGCTGGTGGGCGAAGGGTTCTTCGACGGCGTAGCCGCGCGTTACATCCGCGATTACCCCTCTGACAGCGGCAATCTTCAGGATTTCGGCGCGGCCTTTCCAGAATGTCTGGCTGCGATACCTGAAGCAGCGACACTACCCTATCTCGCCGACGTCGCGCGGCTTGAATGGGTGCGCCAGCAGGCTTATCTCGCCGCCGACTCCCAGCCGCTTGAATCAAATGCACTCGCCGCCGTGCCGGACGACAAGCAGGATACTTTGTGTCTGACGCCGCACCCCAGCGTCCGATTGCTTGAATCGCCCTATCCGATACTCGACATCTGGGGATTCTGCCAGCAGGACAATGGCGAACGTCTTGTTTTGGGCGACACCGGCCAACGAGTATTGGTATGGCGTGCGGAGACACAGATTGCCATGCAGGTGCTAACTCATGTGCAATATGTATTTTTGAAATCATTTCTGGACGGACAGATACTTGCCGATGCGCATACGTCAGCGACTCGGATCGAACCTGGCTTTGACATGGGTGTCTGTTTGCGCTGGCTGTTTTCGATGCAACTGATTACCGATTATTCTTTCGTTTAACATCGCAATGGGGAATCAACACATGCGCACTCTGCTCGGACGCACCTGCAAAATATATGGCAAAACTGTCTGCGGTTTGCTGTGGCTCTCGCCCGTGAGCCTGCTGCTGTTCCGGCTGTGGGTAGCGGTGGATTTCTGGCGCGCGGGCGTGGTCAAAGTCAGCGACATGCAAAGTACCGTTAGCCTGTTCACCAGCCTGTACCACGTGCCGCTGCTGCCGCCGGTGGCCGCCGCGTATCTTGGCACCGCTATCGAACTCATCCTGCCGTGGTTCCTGGGTTTCGGCCTGCTGGGACGTCTCACCGCCTTGTTCCTGTTCTTCTACAACATCATCGCGGTGATTTCCTACCCGGGCCTGTGGCCGGATGGCCTGTGGAAGGATTTCTGGGGCAGCGGCTTCACCGACCATAAGGTTTGGGGCCTGATGCTGCTGGCCATCGTGCTGTTCGGCCCCGGCAAGTTGTCGCTGGATCATTTGCTGCAGAAGTGGATGCTGCCGCGCTTGGGCTGTAAGCCTGCTTGAGGCAAGTCAGGGGTTAAATACCGTCTCCTCGCTGCGGGTCACAATCGTTCAATTCATCCGCTTGATCCCGACAGGTTCCGTGAATCCGCAGTAACATCCGGGCAGCGCCATTAGGTAAATTCACCTCAATGCCGTATACTCCGCGCCGAGTTTGAGGTGACGCGATCCGGTCTGTTGTCCCGCAAACCCATCGCGGCCTACCTTTTAGAGCGTATTCCCCGATCCCCTTAATAAATTCACTGCCTGGACCGGCATGGCGCACATGCGTCAGCAGGCGGCTCCAGGAGTATTTATGTCATTTTCTTCCCTCGGCCTGACGGCCGAGTTGCTGCATGCTGTGGCCGATCAAGGCTACACCGAACCTACCCCCGTGCAGTCCCGTGCCATCCCCGTGGTGCTGGCAGGCCGCGACTTGCAGGCCGCCGCCCAGACGGGCACCGGCAAGACTGCCGGCTTCACCCTGCCGCTACTGCAGCACCTGCAAACCAACCCAATCGAATCCGGCCGCAGAAAACCGATCCGTGCGCTGGTATTGACGCCTACCCGCGAACTGGCCGCCCAAGTTGCCGAGAGCGTACAGACCTACGGCAAATATCTGCCCTTCACGACTGCCGTAATCTTCGGCGGCGTCAATATCAACCCACAGATGGACAAACTGCGCCGCGGTGTGGACATCGTGGTGGCCACCCCCGGCCGCCTGCTGGATCACGTGCAGCAAAAAACCATTGATCTGTCTCGTGTGGAAATCCTGGTGCTGGACGAAGGCGACCGCATGCTGGACATGGGCTTCATCCGCGACATCCGCCGGATTCTTAGCCTGTTGCCGCACCGGCGTCAGAACCTGCTGTTCTCGGCCACCTTCTCCGACGACATCCGTAAACTCGCCGCGGGTCTGCTGAAGAATCCCGAAACCATAGATGTGGCGCCACGCAACGCGACCGTGGCAAGCATCACGCAGTGCGTATATCAGGTGGACAAGAGCCACAAGCGTGAACTGCTTGCGCATCTCATCAAAACAGGCAACTGGGGACAGGTGCTGGTGTTCACCCGCACCAAACACGGCGCCAATCGGCTGTCTGAGCAACTGCAACGGGATGGCATTGACTCCACCGCCATCCACGGCAACAAGACCCAGAGCGCTCGTACACGCGCGCTCGCGGATTTCAAACAGAACCGCGTGCAGGTACTAGTGGCAACGGACATCGCCGCCCGCGGTCTCGATATAGATCAGTTGCCGCATGTGGTTAACTACGAATTGCCCAACGTACCGGAAGACTACGTGCATCGCATCGGCCGCACAGGCCGCGCTGGCAATGACGGCGAAGCGGTGTCGCTGGTAAGCGGCGATGAACGCGGCCTGCTCAAGGACATCGAGCGCCTGTTGCGGCGTGAACTGCCGCGCGCTACCGCCGCCGATTTTAAACCTGATTCCAACGCCCGGCAGGAACCCGCGCGCCCTGCGCGTCATTCACATCCGCAGCCGCGTGGCGGTTGGCACAGCCGGCCTGGTTCCCATGGCCACAAACCCCGCCCGGCGGCGCAACGCCATACCGGCCGTTAATTTATACTTATAACTTGGAGGACACATCATCAGGAAGAAGATGTTCGTCGGCCGCCTGCCGTCCGATGCTACCGAAGACGAAATCCGCGCCTTGTTTGCCCAGCACGGCAAGGTATTTTCCATCTCGCTCGCGCACGATATTTTCAAAGGCACCTGCAAGGGCTTCGGCTTCGTGGAAATGGAGGGCCATGAAGCGCGCGCCGCCATCGCCGCCCTGAACGGCCACACGTTGCGCGGCCAGATGCTCAAGGTGAACGAAGAGGACCCGAAGCATGCCCGTGGGCGTGGCCGCGGGCGTGGCAGGCACTGAACTCTGTCATGACGTAATAAAAAAGAGCGGCCAAGGCCGCTCTTTTTTATCTGAAATCCCACTCTAGACTCATCAATCCTGCAAGTCTTGCTGTGCTGATACACAGAAATCCAGATCGTGCAGCAAGCCATCCTGCAAGCCGTACGCCCAGCCATGCACGGTCAGTGACTGACTGCGCGCCCAGGCGTCCTGCACGATGGTTGACCGGCACACATGCTTTGCCTGCTCGATGACGTTCAATTCACACAGCTTGTCCAACTGCTGTTTTTCTTCCTTCAATTCCGTGAGTTCGTCGTAATGTAGCTTGCCCACGTCCTGTACGTGCCGCAGCCAGTTATCAATCAGGCCCAGTTGCGCGCCGCGCCAGGCAGCTTGCACGCCGCCGCAGCCATAATGACCGCAAATGATGATGTGCTCCACCTTGAGCACCTCCACTGCGTACTGGATCACGGATAGACAATTCAGGTCGGTGTGCACCACGACGTTGGCGATATTGCGGTGTACAAATACCTCGCCGGGCATCAACCCCATGATCTGATTGGCCGGCACGCGGCTGTCGGAACAGCCGATCCAGAGATGTTCTGGCGCCTGCTGACTCTCCAGCCGGCGGAAGAAACCGGAATCGCTCGCGACCTTGCGCGCCGCCCAGGCGCGGTTCTTGGC
>JBOIBC010000031.1:0-8931 GCA_050739295.1 Gammaproteobacteria bacterium | reverse complement strand
CTTCTCGGCACTGTGCTGGATCTTCGGGTTCATGCTGGCGTTCTTCCCGCTGTACGCACTGGGCATCATGGGTCTGCCGCGCCGCACCGTGGCCTACAGTCAACCGGCCTACGTGCCGCTGGAAATGGTGGCGTTCGCCGGCGCGCTGCTGCTCGCTGTCGCGCTGGCGGCACTGGTGATCCAGCTCTGGGTCTCGATCAAGCATCGCGACGAGAACCGCGTATACGTGGGCGATCCCTGGGATGGGCGCAGCCTGGAATGGGCGGTCTCGGCGCCACCGCCGGAATACAACTTTCCTGTCATCCCGGTCGTCAACGACCGCGATGCGTTCACGGCCGCCAAGGAATTCGGCAAGGGTTATCAGCAACCAGACGAGTACGTGGACATCAAGATGCCCCAGAACGCCGCAATGGGCCCGGTGATCGGCGCTCTCGGTTTCACCATCGCGTTCGGGCTGGTCTGGCATATCTGGTGGCTGGTGATTCTCGCTGCACTGGCCGTGGCTGTGACGATGATTGTGCGTGGCTTTGCACGTAACATCACGAAAGTGGTACCAGCTGAGGATGTCAGGCAGCTGCACCGCCACTGGTTGGACGTTGTTGCTACGACCACTGCGATCTCGCGTGCCGATGAGCGCGCACCCGCCAACCAGGGTCTGGCCGAGGTCGAACCGGTAACCGCAGAGGCCACGCCATGAGTTTCGAGACTTTCAAGTATCCCGGACTGAACCTCGGCAGTGCGCACCCCGAAGCGCACAATGCCGCAGAGACTATGGTGTTCGGTTTCTGGGTATTCCTGATGAGCGATGCCATCCTGTTCGGGCTGGTGTTTTCGACCTATGTGTCATCGGTGCATGCCACCGCCGGCGGACCCGGACCACACGACTTGTACAACATCACGAGCGTCTTTATCGAAACTCTGCTGCTGCTGGCCAGCAGTTTCACCTTCGGCATGGCTTCACTGGCGATGAAATACAAACACAGCGTGCCACGACTGATCGGGTGGTTGGTGGTGACGCTGGTATTGGGTGCAACTTTTCTGGGCTTTGAAACGCATGATATTTTTACAATGATCACCAAGGGCGGCGCGCCCGAGCGCAGTGGTTTTCTGTCTGCTTTCTTCGATCTGGTGCCGCTGCACGGCCTGCACGTCACCGCCGGCTGCATCTGGATGTTGTGCCTGTTCGGCCAGATCGCGCGCTACGGCCTCGACACCCGCACCAAGCTTGGCATCATGCGGCTGGCGCTATTCTGGCATTTCCTCGACATCGTATGGATCGCGATTTTCACCGTGGTGTATCTGGGAGGACTGGCATGATCGAATCTGTACACGCCGACATTGACGAAGCCGAACGCAGGCAGGATGAACGGCGCGAATTCCGCTCCTACGTCTGGGGTATTGGCCTTGCTCTTGTGCTTACCCTAGTACCGTTCGCGCTGGTGCATTGGGGCATCATGGCGCGCACAGCGTTATTTATAACAATCGGTGCCTTCGCACTGGTCCAGATGCTGGTCCATTTCCGGTTCTTCCTGCACATTGGGTTCCGGCGTAAACGCGAAGACCTGCAGTTGATCCTGTTTTCGGCGCTATTACTGTTCATCATGGTAGCCGGCACCCTCTGGATCATGGCCAGCCTCGCGACCAGGATGGCGATACCGATGCAACTCTGATAGCGCGGCACCTGTGTACGCCAATGACCTGACTGGCCAGAGTGGAGGCAATGTTTCAGTGCGACGCTTAACCGGCTTACCAAACTCCACACAATCTGATCAAGCGCGAGAATTCCAGGAACGAAGGTAGCGGCTTATTTGGTAAAGGGCGATTACCCTCCCCATCCAGACACGAACTCGTGAAAGGTGCCGGCCAGATATCAAAGCAACCGCTAACATAGAGATTGTGGCCACGTGCACGTAAGTTTTGATGGAACGAGCCACCACAAACCCGGTTTTCAGCCAAGCCAATGGTTTCTCAAGGCTGTCGTGGATATCACTGAGCTGAGCGCGTTGATCCGCGGCTCTTGCCACCAGCATCGAGCGACGTTCAGACAACTCGAATAGGCGCCGATTCATGATGGCAAGTCAAATCGCTGAATTGTGGTGAACCGGCATAACTTGAGCATCAAGTTTGCAGTCCGGCGTGATCCCTGCGCAGTTCGGCAAGGCTAGTCATGAATAAACGGGACTTGCGCTTCGCGAGGAACCTCAGCCAACACACCGATGCGATGGCCAGCAGAAAATGGACGAGCGTGATGCCACCCAATGCGGCAATCCGGTGGTCATTCCAAAACAGGACAACTATCAGGATTGACAACATGACCAAGGCCATGCACAAAAAGAATATTGCCAATGCACTTAGCAGCATGATCCGTACAAGGCGTATCTTCTCTTCTTCGACTTCGGTAGCGAGGATATCCAGCCGCGTATAGACCACGGCGACGAACGTTGCCAGCAGGGTTCTCAGAGATGCCAGAAGCCCCTGCTGACGTTTATCCGCGACACCGTTACCCCCTTCGGTCATGACTTAGAGGATATCGTCAACCGAGTGGTTATGAATCCGACAATGAATCCGATACCGGCGGCAAACATTACGGATTGCCAGGGGTTCTCATGCACATATTCATCGGTGGCCTTGGCGGCCACCCGGGTTTTCTCCGTGATGACATGCTGGACGGCAGACAGCTTGTGCTTTGCATCAGCGAGGCGTTCTGCCATTTTAACCCGGATTGCTTCCACCTTCTCACCACCCTGATCAGCAGTCGCGCCCAGCAAATCTTCAGCATCATCCATTACTGCCTGGAAATCAGCAATCAGCTGCTCTTTACCACGCTCTGAAATTATCTTACCGGCATGACCAGAAGCTGCCTTATTCGCCATATTCCATACTCCTTAGATACCCGAGACTACAAGAGAACTTTGATTAATTCGGCATTACGTTCATACCAGCGGCATACGACATCCTGAGAGCGTGCCTTTATCAGCTTCTTTGTTGGACGTGTCCGCCCATAACCGAACCGAGAATGACAAAACCCTATGCGCCAGGACAAATCAGGGTTTGCTTACGCATCACTTCGCCTTGAGTTTGTTGTCAACGTGCTTCACCCCGTCTATTCCGGCAGCAATCCGTGTAGCCAGATCACTTTGCTGTTGCGTATCCACCGTACCGGTGAGAGTCACCACACCGCTCACCGTATCCACATCAATCTGCAATACCTTGAGGGATGGTTCGGCAAATATCGCTGATTTGACCTTGGTGGTAATCACACTGTCGCTGATGGCCTGGCCGGTGTTTTGAGCAGCCTGACCAACCGCGTTACCCGCTGTCTGGGCGGCTTGGTCAACTTTTTTCCCGGCAGTT
This sequence comes from Gammaproteobacteria bacterium, assembly GCA_050739295.1. Lineage (GTDB taxonomy): Bacteria > Pseudomonadota > Gammaproteobacteria > Natronospirales > REEB76 > REEB76. The sequence continues at coordinate 5,577 of JBOIBC010000031.1, read as the reverse complement.
TGCGCCGGTCCCGGATTTGAATTGCCACAGGCCGTCACCGCGACAGCCGACAGCACCAGTACCGCAGGTACCAAAGCTTTTATAATCTTCATGATCCATCTCCTCAATAATTACTTAACTGTACTAATCTCTGCATAGGCTCTGCCGATCAACTCATCGTAACCGACGCCCGCGTCCAGCGATGCCGAATATCAGCGAGAGGATGAACAGGATGATGAATATGATGAACAGAATCTTTGCGATCCCGACAGCCGCACCTGCGATACCGCCAAAACCAAAGATTGCAGCAATAATTGCAACAACAAGAAATACTATGGCCCAATACAACATATACTGTACTCCTTATGATGATGACACACTACTCGACATCACATACTTGACTATTCCGAATGCTATTTTCTGTATAAGTGGCACATCCGTGTGTCAGTTTTTGTGAGCGTCTGCAACAATCCCTGAATGAAATAGCATCTCAATTTTCTTTCTCCACAATATGGTATAACACCCATCTTGTGATATTGGCTGACATCACTATTCACTCTGATCCCTGCCGGCCCTTCACTGTTAAATCATTCTCAACTGATTGCACACCCTTGACGCTTTGCGCAGCTTGTTGTGCCTCGCTAATCATGTCTTGAGATCCTACAAATCCACTCAATTTGACTACACCTTTGAACGTCTCCACGGTGATCTGTGTCGAAGGCGCGCCAAGCTTGTCCAGAAGCGCAGCTTTGACCTTTGTAGTGACCACGGAATCATCTACGTAACCACCTGTTCCTTCTTGGGTCGCTGTCGAAGCACAGCCCGTCAATGCGGCCAACAAAATGGCGAAGATGAACAGGGCTGATAATCTATTAGTTACTTTCATGATAGTTCTCCGAATAAGGATATTTCGATTTTAATTGCGCTATATATTGGTCTTGCTGTAATCCGCAGCCATTCTGGAATGACCACCTATAGTCCCGGCAACTGTCAATGCAGACTCTCGCCAGTTGTGGTCAATATATCCTTGTGATTCTCAGGCATCTGTACGTTGGCGCACACATGAAACATATGTGGCAGAACTGGTATTTCTCTCAGGTTTTTACGCGGTGAGCTTTAGCCTTGTACAGATCATCGGCCGCAACATCCTGCCGCGTATCATTGACTGCGAATACGAAACACCGCACTCGGATTTCGTCGTCCCCTCGCGGATACTGAACCTAAACCTTCCCGGAAATCACGGCGTACGCCCTTCAGCGGCTCTGGGGGAAATTACCATTCGCATCCGAGATCACGATTTCAACACGACGGTTTTGCTGACGGCCTGCGGCGGTCGAATTGTCGGCAACCGGGAACTGCTCACCAAAACCTTTGGTAACGATGCGCTGGGGATTGATGCCGTCATTGACCAGCGCGGTCTTGACAGCATCGGCACGCCGCTCCGACAAATCCTGGTTGTAATCGGCACTACCGGTGCTGTCCGTATAGCCTTCTACCATCACATTGCGTTTTGGGTAATTCTGCATGAACTGTGCCAGTTGCTGGATGGTGCTGTCTGCGCCTGATTTCAGGTCGGCTTTATTCAAGGCAAACAGAATATTGCCCAAAGTCAGCACCATGCCACGATTGGTCTGCTTGGCTTTGAGCTCGGCAAGCTGCTGTTGAAGCTGGGCATTTTGCTGCTGCGTCATCTGCGCCTGAGTCTGGGCTTGTTGCGCTTGCATCTGTGCCTGCCGAGTAGCTGCGCTCGCATTTTGAGCCTGCTGTTGGCTAGCCTGTAATTGAATCTGGCTACGCTGCGCGCTGGCCTGTTTTATCTCAGCCTGTGCAGCGGCGGCCGCGGCTTGCTGCTGTGCGATGGCCACCCGCTGACTGGCGAGATAGGCGTAATGATCCACGTCGACTTGCGAAGCACCCTGCTTTTGCAGGGCGTACGCCTGGTCCAGCGCCGCCGAGGCTTTCTGTAAATCCGCCGGGTCAGCCTGTGCCGCCTGGGGATTATTGCTGGCGGACTGATACATAACTTGCGCCTGATCCAGCGCTGGATCCTGTGGCGGTGTGCTGGCACAACCGAACAGCAGCACGCAGGCCAATGCAGATACCGCGACGCCGCTCAATTTGATCATATGCATTTTCATGGAAGTTCTCCTTGGGATTGCGTATGACGGCCCTGGCTTGGCGGCAGATTACTAGGCTGATTTACCTGGTTCTGCAAGACTTTGTTGCCCTGCCGTATCTGCGTGGCGGCCTCCTCGGCCTTGGCGGCTTGCGCCTTGGCCATGGCTAACTGCGCGTCTACCTGGGCTTCTTCAGCCAGGTACTTCGCCTGCTTGTAATTACCCTTGGTCTCTGCATCCTGGGCAGCCTGTAACTTGGTCGTGGCGTTATTCAAATCCACCGCGGCATACTGGCGCGTATCGGCGTTCTGCGCCTGTGTGACCGCCGCCTGCGCCTTGATCATGGCCGCATCCGGTTTGGGCGGCGAACTGCCGCAAGCGATCAACGCAATCACTGTGCTGAACAAAATGACCACAAGTACGTCACGGAACGCTGCTGTTTTGATAGTTTTCATGTGTGAACCCTCATTTGATATAACCGGTCCGCAACATAATCAATAGTTTGACTCTATGCTCTGAATAAACCTCTGTCGGTGCGTTAACTCACATATCGCACATATTCTGTCGTCATATCCAGACAGCCTTCGTTCCTTGGTAATTCAAGTACTTAGCCTGCTCATACTGGAGCGTTGTCGCTCATGGGTGACGGCACTATCCGCATAAGAACGATATTCATATGCGTTATTGCGCAACGCTCCTTGTTTTATGGCGTTGCCATGATGCTGGCACAAAAATTGCTTCAATTTATATTGAGAAACTCAACAAGATGATCTTTGTTTATGTAAAACCACATATCAGTACAATCAAATACGGACGTCATCATGAACATGAACTTCAGGCCATCAAAAAACACGGTATTGCCGGTCCTTGCAGTGACAGCTACACAGAACCGGCTGCTTCATGCCTTGCAGCTGGATGATTTACACCACCTGCTTCCCCATCTTCGGCTTGCCGCCATATCCCGTGACGAACAAATGTATATTTCGGCTTCTGCCCTGGTGTATGTTTATTTTCCGATAAGCGGCTTTTTTTCCTTGATGACCGCACTGGAAAATGGCAAGTCTACGCAAATCTCGGTCATAGGGAACGAAGGCATGGTTGGAATTTCTGCCTTCATGGGCGAATGCGTCATACCCACCAGTGTAGTTTCCTTGAGTGATGGTTATGTCTTGCGTCTGGACAAAGATATATTCAAAAGAGCTTTCGAACATTCTGAATCACTTCGGCGTATGTTGCTGCGGTATCTTGCCGCGCGCATGGCTGATATCGGCCAGACCACCGTATGTACCCGGTATCACAGCCTTGAGCAGCAGCTCTGCCGCTGGCTTTTGGCCGGCCTGGATCGGCTGCAATCCAGCGAGATTGTGGCAACCCACGAAGCAATCGCAACCATACTGGGTGTACGCAGGGAAACCGTGACAAGTGTTGCCGGAAAGCTTGAGCAAGACGGTCTTATCCAGTATAGCCGCGGCCATATCAGAATCGTTGATCCCTGTGCTCTCGAGTCTCGCGCATGCGAGTGCTATGAAGTCATCAAAAAACAATACGATGAGATCTTGCCTATGCCAGATAACGGAGTCCATGTAAAAGAGGCGGGCTCCCGTATCCCGTATGGCATAAATACGACGGATGCTTTCGCCTAACTCTGATGCAGCAGCGCCAGCACATGTTTGCAGACATTCTCCACGGTAAAGCCGTACTCGCGCATCACCGTGTCGCCGGGTGCCGACGCACCGAAGCGATCGATACCAAGCACATCGCCTTTGTCGCCCACATAGCGGTGCCAGCCCTGGACCGCGCCCGCCTCCACCGCCAGACGCGCATGAATTGACGGCGGTAGAATTTCATCGCGATACGCTTGCGGCTGGGCATCGAATAATTCCCAGCTCGGCATGGAAACAATGCGCGCGCAGATATTCTGCGCTTGCAGCTTCTTTCCAGCTTCCACGATCAGATTCACTTCCGAGCCGCTCGCGATCAGGATCACGTCCGGTTTGCCGCCGGGCGCATCTGCCAGGATGTACGCGCCGCGCCGCAAACCATCTGCCGAGGCAAACTGCTTGCGATCCAGGGTTGGCAGATTCTGACGCGACAACACCAGTGCCACGGGACGATCTTTTGATTCCAGCGCCACGCGCCAGGCCAAGGCGGTCTCATTGGCATCCCCGGGCCGGATGACGACCAATCCCGGAACCGCGCGCAAACCTGCCAGCTGTTCCACCGGCTGATGCGTGGGTCCATCCTCACCGAGCGCGATGCTGTCGTGGGTGAAGACATAGATCACGTGCAGCTTCATCAAGGCCGCGAGTCGCATGGGCGGGCGCATGTAATCTGAGAAAATCAGAAAGGTGGCGCCGAACGGCACGTTGCCGCCGTGCGCCGCCAGACCATTGATGATCGAACCCATGGCATGCTCACGCACGCCAAAATGCAGATTGCGGCCGGCGAAACTCCAGCCGCCGCCCAGGGAGCCTTCGCGATCGCCGGCATCCACGCCCGGTGGCTCGAAGTCGCCGAGCCCTTTCAATGCCGTGTAGGTGGAAGGATCCAGATCCGCCGAGCCGCCGATCAGCGCGGGCAGCCGCGGCGCTATCGCATTCATTACCTTACCCGACGCGACGCGGGTGGCCACGCCCTTGGCATCGGCAGGAAATACCGGGATATCGGCGTCCCAAGCCTGTGGCAATACACCGCGCATGCGCTGTTGCAATTCGCCTGCTAGATCAGGAAAGGCTTTCGTATAGGCACTGAATTGTCTATTCCACTCATCTTCTGCCTTTTTACCCTGCGCCAAGGCTTCACGGAAATGCTTGAGCGCCGATTCTGGTATGTGAAACGGCGGCCCCACCGGCCAGCCCAGGTTCTGTTTGGTCAACTTCACTTCTTCCACGCCCAGTGCCGAACCATGGGCTTCGAAACTATCCTGTTTGTTGGGAGAACCATAACCCAGATGGGTGCGCGCCAGGATCAGGGAAGGCCGCTGGGTTTCAGCGCGTGCTGCGTCCAGAGCACCGGCGACAGCCGCCAAATCGTTGCCATCTTCCAGGCTCTGGATGTGCCAGCCATAAGCCGCGAAACGTCGCGCACGGTCTTCAGTAAACGTGATGTCGGTCCCGGCTGAAAGCGTGACGTAATTATCATCATATAGATAGATAAGTTTGCCGAGTTGCAGATGACCGGCAAGGGAGGCAGCTTCCGACGCGATGCCTTCCATCAGATCGCCGTCGCTGACGATGCCATAGGTGTAATGATTGATGATCTCGAAGCCGTCGCGGTTGTAGCATGCAGACAGATGCGCTTCCGCCATGGCCATACCGACGCCATTGCCAAAACCCTGCCCCAGCGGCCCGGTGGTGGTCTCGACGCCCGGCGTGCATTCGCGTTCCGGGTGCCCCGGCGTGAGGCTGCCCCATTGCCGGAACTGCTTGATTTGCTCCAGCGGCAAGGCATAGCCCGTCAGATGCAGGAGACTATATAAGAG
>JBOIBC010000030.1:0-8962 GCA_050739295.1 Gammaproteobacteria bacterium | reverse complement strand
AGCCACCAGTCATCCGCTGGTCATCGTGCTGCCGGGCCGAGGTGACGATCTCAAGGACTTGCAATCTGTTGATATCGCGCAAGCCATACATAAAGCCTGGCCGCAAGCAGACGTGCTGCTGGCCGGCGCGACTATCAGTTATTACGCATACGGAAGTTTGACCAAGCGTTTACACGATGAAATCATCGTACCCGCACAGCAACGCGGTTATCGGGAAATCTGGCTGACGGGCGCCTCCATGGGCGGCATGGGTGCTCTGCTCTACGAGCGTCAATACCCGCACGACGTCACAGGCTTGGTACTGTTCGCGCCTTACATGGGTGACAAGAGTTTGGTGGAAAAGATCACGGCCGACGGCGGTGCGCGCAACTGGAATCCCGGTCCGGCGCCTGCCACCGTCAACCGGAAAAACTATCAGACGGAAATCTGGCGCGTGGTAAAAACCTGGGCTTCGCATCCTGAAACCGCGCAAAACGTGTGGCTGGCAGCGGGTTCACGCGATCGCCTGCTGCCAGCTTCGCAACTTGTGGCAGCGGCGTTGCCATCCGGCCATTTCATCGAGCTGCCCGGCGGACATGACTGGAAGCTGTGGGATGCCGCAGCCACACAGATATTCGCGCGGATCAGCGCGCAAGCAGCGCAACATTGCGCTCACAGCGCAGAAGGCTGCTGAATCTCACTCAACAGCCTGTCCGACAGACATCAAGGGATGATTTCTTGCGGCGGTGGTCCTCCCGGCCGATGATGTTCGTGCTCGTGGTTATGCTTTTGTTCATGAGCATGTGGCTGACCGTATTCGTGCCTTTCCTGATTCGGATGATCAGGCCGTCCCGATCCGGATTTTCCGGCATGACGTTCATTTTGATACACCGCCCGGTCACGTTTGGCTGGATGGTAAGCATACGTGTCTTTCGTGCGATTCATGCGCACCACGCCGGGGCCTTTGAATTTCCCCGGCTTTGCCGTGGCGGCAATTTCCGGCCTGCCATGATTCGTCGAGAAACGCTGCGCCGGGTTGTTCATGGCCAGGCGTTCCTGGTGAATTTGCGCCTTCGTCAGCGCGACATGCGGCTCACGCGCAAATGCCTCCTGTTCGGCCGTGGGGCGTGCGTCAATTCCACCTTCACCGCCGTTGTAACTGACACGATTCACTCTCGTGGTGTTATTGATCACGGTCTGGTTGTAGGTGTTATGGATATAGGTGACGTTCACGTGGCTTACCGCGCGGTTGTAATAGAACGCGTTACCGCGCCAGTAGCCGCCCACATAGCCGACTCCCGTATAGCCGTAGCCATAGTGAATGCCGCCGTAAAAGCCCACGCGTGGACCCCAATAGCCGGGATGCCACCAGTAAAAGCCACCTCTCCAGCCCCAATATCCCGGAGTCCACAAAAAACCGACCCTCGGCGCCAACACCCAGGTGCCGGGCACCCAGTAATAGCCATACGGACCGTAACCCCAGTAACCGGGTGCCCAGATAAAACCCGGACCCGGCGCGAAGGGCTGTGGATACACGGGCAGCGGCGGCGGGCCGACCCGGACGGAAATGCCTATGCTTACCTGGGCTGAAGCCGTGGCCGGCAACGCCAGCATCGACCCGGCAAACAGCAAGGCACCCATCAACAACATGGCGAAACGCTTCATGAGACTTTCTCCCACAGGTGGTCCTAGAAACCCATAACGCCAATCAAACTACAAAGTTGACGACCGGTCTGTGCGGAAAGACCCCGTGCCGCTGCTACACTCTGCGCCCGCATGCCTATTACCGCCCCGGAAGACTCCAAACATCCGCTGCTGCACCACCATGACTTCCGCTTGTTCTGGTGCGCGCGGGTGGCCTCGGGTTTCGCCTATCAGATGCTTTCGGTGGCGGTGGGCTGGCAGATCTATGCGCTGACTCACAGCACCTTCGATTTGGGCATGATCGGCCTGGTGCAATTCGTGCCCTCGCTGCTGCTGGCGCTGCCCGCCGGACATGCAGCGGACCATTACGACCGGCGCCGCATCGTGCTCACCTCCGAACTGGTGCAATGGCTGGCGCTGGCGTTTCTCGCGATCGGCAGTGTCCTGCATTGGTTCAATGAGCTGGCAATCCTCAGTCTGATTTTTACCGTTGGTATCGCCAAGGCTTTCGAATTCACCACGCGCCAGGCACTGTTACCACGTCTGGTGTCGCCGCCGTTGCTGCCGCGTGCCATGGCCGCCAATGCTTCCGCCGGCCAGATGGCCATGATCGTGGGTCCGGCAGTGGGTGGTTTCCTGTATGTCGCAGGTCCCGGCGTGGTGTACGGAATTTCCAGTGCGCTGTACCTCGCGGCGGCATTGCTGATATGGCGATTGCGCGTGGAACGGTCGGCTGCCAAACGCGAACCACGAACACTCAGGACGGTGTTCGCCGGCATCGGCTTCATTCGTCACCGGCCAGTAGTGTTGGGCGCGATTTCACTGGATTTGTTCGCGGTGCTGCTGGGCGGCGCCACAGCGCTGCTGCCCGCGTTTGCACGCGACATTTTGCACACCGGCCCTTGGGGTCTGGGCTTGTTGCGCGCCGTGCCGGCGGTCGGTGCATTGTTCATGTCCGTGGGGCTCGCCCACAAACCACCGCAGCACGGCGTGGGCAAGATAATGTTTGCAACCGTGGCCGGTTTCGGCATCGCCACCATTGTATTCGCGCTCTCCACGTCGTTCATATTGTCGCTGGTGACGCTCTGTGCGCTCGGCGCCTTCGATATGGTGAGCATGGTGATCCGTGCGACGCTGGTGCAGTTGGAGACTCCCGACGCGATGCGCGGTCGTGTGAGTGCCGTCAACTCGATCTTCATCAACACTTCAAATCAGTTGGGCGAATTTGAATCCGGCGTCACGGCCGCCTGGTTTGGCGCCGTGCCGGCCGTGTTGATCGGCGGCATCGGCACCTTGATCGTGGTGGGTTTATGGATGTGGTGGTTCCCGGCGCTGCGGTACCGGGACCGGCTGGAATCCGATATGCCTATTTAGCGGTTTCTAGAAACGAGAGGTTAGGCGCACACAACGAAAATACGAAATTCCAGCCAAACCTGGTTATCTCAAAAAAAGAGAACCCGGAAATTTTGTTTCCGGGTTTAGAACTGGAAGTATCCTAGAGACGACCTGACAAAGGTGCGTCAGACTACCGACGCAGCTCACTAAAGTGGCGGTGGCCTACCATTATCCTTGGGCTTGTGGTCATTCCTGGATTTTTTGTGTTCCTCAGGACGCGGTGTACGCTCCTGGGGTTGAGGCGCACGTTCCTCAGGACGCTGCATGCGTTCTTGAGGTTGTGGCGCACGCTCCTGGGGACGCGGTGCGGCTTCTTGGCGTCTTTCCGTATTGGAATTCTCAGGCCGCATGGTTGGAGGTTTCCCGGCATACTGTGGTTTCCTTGAAGCTGGCCGTTGTTTCTTGGTGTTGTGCGCGGTGGGGTGGTACTCATAAGAACCCTTGGTGCGGTTCATGCGTACTACGTTGGCACCGGTAAACTTTCCGGGCCTGGTGGTGGCGGCGATTTCGGGCCGGCCGTGATTCTCGGAAAACCGTTGCGCGGGATTACTCTTGGCGAGGTTCTCCTGGCGCATTTGCGTGGTCGTGGCCGAAATATGCCGTTCGCGGGCGTAGCTTTCCTGCGCAGAAGTCGGCCGAACGTTGATCCCGCCATGACCACCGTTGTAGCTAACGCGGGTTTCTGACCGGTTGACTATCGTGCGGTTATAAGTGTTGTGAATCACTGTAACATTCACATTGCTTACTGCGCGGTTGTAGTAAAACGCGTGGCCGCGCCAATAGCCACCCCAATAGCCGTAGCCGTTGTAGCCGTAGCCGTAATTGATGCCACCGTAGTAACCCACCGTCGGACCCCAATACCCCGCGTGCCACCAGTAGTAACCACCGTTCCAGGCCCAATAACCGGGAGTCCAAAGCAGGCCCACGGCCGGCGCCAGCACCCAGGTGCCCGGCACCCAGTAATAGCCATAGGGACCGTAAGACCAGTAACCGGGTGCCCAGATAAAACCCGGACCCGGCGCGAAGGGTTGTGGATACGCGGGTAACGGCGGCGGTGCGTAGCCCACGTTAATGCCGACGCTCAGTTGCGCTGAAGCCACACTAGGCACGGCCAACATGGAACCGCCCAATGCCACTGCCATCAGTAATGCCGTAATGATCCGTTTCATGACGTGCCCTCCTGTGAATGGTCTTGCAGTAAAGAACGCAAGACCTGCATAGAAAGTTTACCTGTCACGCGACGCCGCAACATTAAACCTGCGCAATGTACCGCGGTTGTTACACTTTGTTACAAACTGCGGCCGTCAAAATGATTGACCTTGAGTGTTGAAATATCCACGCCTTCCAGACAACGCACGTTCACGGCCGCCATCGCCTTGCCGGCTTTCTCGCCGTCGCTGAATGGAGCGATCCCGCATTTCGGGCAGTAGTGATGCTTGAGATGATGTGTATTGAACGTATAGGTGCCGAGATCGGCTTCCGGCGTGCGCAAGTGCAGGTTCTCGCGCGGCACAAACCAGAGCAATCCGCCGCGCCGCCGGCACATCGAGCAGTTACAGTCCGCTACCTGAGTGATTTCGCCCTCGACTTCGAAGTCTATTCGACCACAATGACAGCTGCCTTGATACTTCATGATTTTATCTCCTGACAAAAGGGAGCCGGTATGAGTCAACCTTTATTTTAACATTTCCAGCTACCCCTCATTTCAATCCGCGATCTTCCAGCATTGGCTCAATGATGGGATCGCGGCCGCGCCAGTCGCGATACACTTTCGCCAGGTCCTCGGTATTGCCGCGCGACAACACCATTTCGCGGAAGCGGTCACCGTTGGCGCGGGTCAGGCCGCCATGTTCCTGGAACCAGCCATAGCCGTCGTCCGCCAGCATCTGTGTCCATGAATAAGCGTAGTACCCCGCCGCATAGCCGTTGGCCCAGATGTGCAGAAAGTAGCTGGAGCGATAGCGCGGTGGCACCTGCGGCATATACAGATGGGTCTTCTGCAACGCTTCGGTCTCAAACTGATCCACGTTCTGCAATGCTGCGCTGGCCGGCAGCAGGTGCCACTGCATGTCGAGATCGGCGGCCGCGAGTGCTTCGGTCATGTTGTAACCCATATTGAAAACCTGGGCCTTGCGGATCTTGTCCGCCAGCTCCTGTGGCATGGGTTGACCGGTCTTGTAATTGACGGCGTAATGCGCGAGCACCTTGGGATTGAGCGCCCAGTGTTCGTTGAACTGCGAAGGAAATTCCACGAAGTCGCGCGCGGTATTGGTACCCGACAGGCTCGGATATTCCTGATCGGCGAAGAACCCGTTCAGGGCATGTCCGAACTCGTGGAACATGGTGATCACGTCATCCATGCTGATCAAAGCGGGCTGGCCGGGTGCCGGCTTGGTGAAGTTCGTAACGTTGTAAATCACCGGTAACTGGCCCAATAGTTTGGACTGGGTGACCATGTTGTCCATCCAGGCGCCACCGGATTTGTTGTCGCGTTTGAAGTAATCGCAATAGAACAGGCCCAAAGGTTTGCCGTCTGCGTCGTATACTTCAAACACGCGCACATCCTTCTGGTACACCGGGATGTCGTGGCGTTCCTTGAAGGTCAGGCCGTACAGTTGATTGGCCGCATAGAACACGCCGTTCTCCAGCACGTTGTTCAGTTCCAGATAAGGCTTGACTTCGGATTCATCCAGAGCGTATTTCTGCTTGCGCAACTGCTCGGCATAAAACTCCCAGTCCCAGGGTTCGAGCTTGAACTTGCCGCCATCCTTATAGATGAGCGTCTGGAGTTCAGCTGCCTCATCCCGCGCCTTGCGGGTAGCGGCCGGAATCAGCTGATTGAGGAATTTATTGACGGTCGCGGGCGTCTTGGCCATCTGATTTTGAAGTTTCCAGGCGGCGAAATCCGGATAGCCCAAGAGCTTGGCCTGCTCGGCCCGAATCTTGGCAAGCCTTGCGACGATGTCACGCGTGTCGTTGGCGTCACCATGCTCGGTGCGCGTCCACGAAGCCTCGAACAATTTCTCGCGAGTGGTACGATCCGTCAGGGATTTCAAATCAGGCTGTTGGGTGGTGTTCTGCAGCGGAATCACCCATTTACCGTCCAAACCTCTGGCCTTGGCAGCCTGTGCCGCCGCATCCAGTTCGCCCGGCGAGAGACCGGCGAGTTCGTCCTTGTTGCTCACCACCAAGGCACCTGCCTTGGTACCGGCCAGCAGCTTGTTGACGAACTGTGCGCTGAGTGTGGCTTCTTCCTCGTTCAATCTCTTGAGTTTTGTCTTGTTGGCTGATGATAATTTGGCGCCCGCCAGCACGAACTTTTGATAGTAATACTCAACCAGGCGGTGAGGTTCCGGATCGAGCTTGAGCGTGTCACGTTGCTTGTAAATTGTCTGGATGCGTTTGAACAGTCTGGTATTCAGATAAATCGCATCCTGATTTGCGGCCAGCCTGGGTGCTTCCATCTCCTGCACTTTCTGCAGCTCGGGATCGGTGTTGGCGCCGGTGAGTACGTTGAACACCTGGTTTACGCGGGTCAACAACTGGCCGCTCTTCTCCAGCGCTGCCAGTGTGTTCTGGAACGTCGGCGAAGCAGGATTGTTGGCAATCTTGTCCACCTCGGCCAGCTGCTGCTTCATGCCCGCTTCAAAAGCCGGCTGAAAATCGCTGTCTTTGATCTTGTCGAAGGGTGGCGCCTGGAACGGCAGCGTGCTGGGCGCAAACAAGGGATTGGTCCTGGCAAGATCAGTCAATGGCATGGAGGTATTCTCGTTGGCTAAAGCCAGGGTGGACGCGCCAAGAGCCAGCGCGCCGATGAGGGTGAGCGTCACGGTGCGTAACATCAGGGATTCCTCGTAACTGGTTGGAAAACCGGCCGATCGCCCGGCACGGAATGGACACTTTACCCGGAGTCACGTCACAGACCAAGAGCTGTCCTGGCACTCGATCCATCAGGCAATAAGGAATGACTCAAACGGCTATGGCGCCGATTGCAATGGCCAGCGGTCGAGGACACACTGCCGTCCAATATGAGCTGGTTATCGGGTAATAATGGATTACACAGCGCTATTGTTGCTCTGTCTGCCTTATACTCCAGCATCAACAGGAAGGAGTGCCAGTGGCCAAGATCAACTATCAATTCGACAAGCGGCAGCGCGACTTGGCCAAAAAGAAAAAACAAGACGACAAACGTGCGAAGAAACTGGCCAAGAAAACCGCAGCCACATCTCCTGAAGACAGCTCTGCGACACCGCAAGACGAAACTTTATAAGGGCATTGGATTTCAACGGCTTCGGTGGCATGTAAACTGCCGGCGCCAATCAGGTCAGTGCACGGTTCGGACGACCACGGTCTTTTCGGTGCCCTCGCCGGCAAATGCCCAGATCCAGGCGAGCACTACCAGCACCAGATTGGTATGCCCGTAGTTGTAAGTGGCGAGGATCGCCACCAGCAGACGCGGCGTGAATATCCAGCCCAGCCACCAAAACAGACCGCCGAACGGCACGCTGGAAAACAGCAGCGTCAGCCGCGGGAAGAAGCACATGAACACTATGAACCACAGGCCGTGGTGCAGCCAGAAACTATCCATCAGGAAGTGATGTACTCGCGCAGCGAGTCAGCCTCCTGCATCTTCTCTTGCAGCATAGCCTTCACCATGTCGCCGATGGAGACAATGCCCATCAATTTGCCGCCGCGCACCACCGGCATGTGGCGAAAGCGTTTGTTGGTCATGGTGTTGAGCACTTCATCAACGCTGGCCTCTGGTGCAGCAGTTTCCACCGTGCGGGTCATGATCCTGGAGACCGGTAATTCACCGAGTTTGCTGCCGTATTCGGCGTAACGCCGCAGGATATCGCGCTCCGTGAGGATGCCGCCGACCTGCCCTTTGGTGCCGGTGATGACCACCGCGCCCACGTGCTTGTCGCACATGAGCTTGACGGCTTCCGTGGCAGTCACGTTTTCGTGGGTAACCACCGTTTCCCAGCCTTTGGAATCCAGTACATCTGAGAGTCTCATGGCACTGCCCTCCTCCATGCGGTTCTTACAGCATAGCGCAAGTCGTGGGGCATGGCGCACACAGATTCTGGACTGAGTCTATCCGCTGTGCCGTGCGTCAGTGCTTGGCCGCAGCCGCCAGCAAAGCGGCTCGACGCTCAAGACTTTCTTTAGGCCAATAGAGTTTGCGGTCGTAATACTCGGGAACTGCGGGTGTATTTTGCGGAAGCACGACCCAGGGCTGCTTGGAGGACGTAAAGATGTGAATGTCCGGCGGAAAACGGTCCGGCTCATCCAGGGTGCCGACGCGCACAAAACGAATCGTATCGCCTGCCCCGGCATAGTTGCTCCAAAGAGCGATGCGGCAAGCCGGACAACGGGAAATCCTCTGACCCTTCCCGCTGTTTGAAGGCGTGTTAATAATCTCGACGTCGCCTTTCAGCAGAATTACACGCTCGGCTTCTATCATGGCGTTGAGTGCAAATGATGCCCCGGTTTCGCGCTGACACCAGCGACAATGACAGCAATGCACGAACAACGGCTTGCCGGTCATGCGATAGCGCACGGTGCGGCAAGTGCAGCCGCCTTCAAAGACCTGATTCTTGTCCGTAACCATCAACTAAATCCTAATGTTCGGCATATGCACGCTCAAACGTTTCACCATGCGCAACCCTTGTAAGCAACCGTGTTACCGCGGAACTGCCGCCACGGCTTGCCATCCACTCTGCCACGCGGCATCCCGCTTGTGCGTAGATGAAAGGGTACTCGCTGGCTTCCTCAATCCATTTCGTCTTGTCGGCAGGTAAATCTTCGGTGAATTCATGTCGGCAACCGTTCTGGTTGGCGCTTGCCAGTGCGGTAAACTCCGGCGCACCCGATACTACCACTGCGACACCTTCATCAAACCATGCCGGTACTGCGTCCATAAGTGAATGATACAGGCCGATAC
>JBOIBC010000029.1:0-9077 GCA_050739295.1 Gammaproteobacteria bacterium | reverse complement strand
CAGAAGATCCAGCGCCTTGGCGGCCACCGGATCCACCTTGTAGAGTTCCGTCGGCACCGAGAACAGCATGTTGAGGAAATTCGCGCAGTAATTCAGTTCATTTTTCGGATACACGAGTGGTTGGCCAATGCCGTGTTTGTACACGGCGGCAGCGAGCGTCGGCAATTTGGCGATGATCCGGTGTGCAAACACTTCCCGGTGTCGCAGGTTATGAACGTCGGTGGAGTCATGGTAGAAGGCCGACAACGAGCCTACCACGGCGGTCAGCATGGCCATGGGGTGAGCGTCGTAATGAAAACCGCTGAAAAACCGCAGCACCGCTTCGTTGACCATGGAATGCCGCCGGATACTGCCGGTGAAAGATTCAAGCTGCGGTTTGTTGGGCAGTTCGCCATAGAGAATTAGGTAGGCGACTTCCAGAAAACTGCTTTTTTCGGCCAGTTGTTCCACGGGATAACCGCGGTACAACAAGACGCCTTTTTCACCGTCAATGAAGGTAATCTTGCTCTCGCAGCTGGCTGTGGACACGAAGCCCGGATCAAATGTAAAAACACCGTGATCCTTGTAGAGTCCACCGATGTCCAGCGTACCGGGGCCAAGCGTGCCCTCGCGCAAAGGTATTTCGCTGGTTTTGCCGTTGGTGTCGGTGAGCTTGTAGGTTTTGTTGTTCATGTTGTATCTCCAAATTGCCTGCCCGGCTATTGGCCATGACGGGAGCCACAGGAACACACCCAAGGCGGGAAGCATCCTGCGGCAGGCACGATGTCCTGAAAATTGCTGCACTAATAGGATGTTGAAAAATGCCATCTGTGGCATTTTTCAACTCGAAAACCAAAAATGTGATTTCCGGTTTTCTCCATTTTTCAATCGGTTAGACTGATTGAAAAATGCGGGTACATCCTTGGTACCCGAATAGCAGGCTGTTTTTCAACAACTTGCTAAGCTGAAGGAACGGAATCACCGCTTGCGGCTTCAGGTTCCCGTGAACCCGGCGACGAAGCACCATGACGCGAGAAGTATATCATCGCGATGGGTCCGATTCCTGACCATTGGTCAGTATCGCAAGCGTCTGATGTCAAGACATAAAACAAAAGATGTCTGCGACACCCCTTGCCATTCAACCAGCAGATTATTGAAAACCGCTTACGCGGATTTGCGCGCGTATTTCTTGCGGAATTTATCCACGCGGCCGGCGGTGTCCACGATCTTTTGCTTGCCGGTGAAGAACGGATGACAGCTCGAGCAGACTTCCACCTGCAGATCCCGGCCCAGGGTGGAGCGCGTAACAAAACTGTTGCCGCAGCTGCAGGTCACAGTGATCTCTTTGTATTCAGGGTGGATGCCGGATTTCATGGAAGCCTCTGGATCGCGGATGGGAGCCGTTTCGAAGGGCGCGCATGATAACGTGCGCCCGAATGAGCGGCAAGTCTCGGCTTAAGTCATTTTACTTAAGCTCTGTAATGACAAGTATTTAATGATCAAACCTTAGATTGTTTCTCATAGGAATTGTTTAACCACATGCTGTTACTCAGAAAAATTGCTTTTGCACAAAAGCGGTGGATAAGTCTGTGGATGAAACGCCCGTGGATTTGGCAAGTGCCTGTCAGTGTTGAATTTGTTTCGGAAAGGTGAAAGTGTATCCAAAGATAAAATATTATATATATCATTTAGTTACAATAATAAAGTTGACCAGGTGTTAAGGGACAGCGAGTGGCGTTCCACGGTGAGATAGCCGTAAAGCAGGTGTGCATAACCCCTTGTTCGCAGGCAGAAAACGTCATCAACGAGCGGGTCTGGTTTGTGATGCAGCCAATGGTTGCCAGCCTATTTCACGGGTGGCCAGTTCTTGACGGCTTGGGGTTTTGGCATTGGGTAGAAAGTGTGCCTGCAAATCGTTCAGATAAGTATGCCCACGCAGGGTCGGTTTCCACTGACCATTAGTCACTTGTAGCAACCCCTGCGCCTGAATTTGTTCCAGGGCGGGTCGCGTGTGACTGAAAGGCAGACCCGTGAGCGACTCGAAATCAAGGGCGCTGAAGCCTTCCAGAAGCCGCAAACGGTCGAGCATGAATTCAAAAATCCGGTCATCGTTGGCGATCTCGGTCACCGCGCCGATGCCGGCAGGCGTACCTGCCGCGTGCAGATACGCATCGGGATGCTTGAGTTTCCATAGCCGCAAGATGCGATCCTGTGGCACATCTGTGAGCTTGCCGTGGGCGCCGGCGCCAATGCCCAGATAGTCGCCGTAGCGCCAATAATTGAGATTGTGCCGGCACTGTTGACCGGTCAGTGCGTAGGCCGAAATCTCGTATTGGGCGTAAGCGTTTTCCGCCAGCAACGCCTGGCAGGCTTGCTGCATTTGCCAAATCAGTTCGTCGTCAGGAAGCACGGGTGGCCGGGTGTAAAACAGGGTGTTGGGTTCGAGCGTAAGTTGATAGTGGGAGATATGCGCCGGTTCGAGTGATAAGGCTTGTTCGACGTCTGCGCAGGCTTGTGCAATATTCTGTTCCGGCAGACCGTACATCAGATCCAGATTGAAGTTAGTGAGGCCCGCGGCGTAGGCTTCTTCTGCGGCGCGTATTGCTTCATCAGCACTGTGGATACGCCCCAGAGTCTCAAGATGCCGCGTGTTGAAACTCTGTACGCCGATGGACAAGCGTGTGATGCCGGCAGCCTGGTATTCGGCAAAACGGCCACGCTCCACGGTACCGGGATTGGCCTCCAAGGTGATTTCTGCATCGGCGGCCACGGACACGTGCCGGCGGATTCCGTTCAGGATGCGGGCGATGCTTTCCGGCTTGAACAGGCTGGGCGTGCCGCCGCCGAAGAATACGGTTTCCACGCGCCGGCCCGTGACCCGCGGCAGATCCTGATCCAAATCGCGCAACAGTGCAGCGGCGTATTCAGCCTCCGGTAACCCTGTTTTCAGCGCGTGGGAATTGAAGTCACAATACGGACA
Source organism: Gammaproteobacteria bacterium (assembly GCA_050739295.1). Taxonomy (GTDB): domain Bacteria; phylum Pseudomonadota; class Gammaproteobacteria; order Natronospirales; family REEB76; genus REEB76. Next base: position 6,118 of record JBOIBC010000029.1, on the reverse strand, counting down.
TTTGCGCACACACCAGGGCAGATGCACATAAAGCGAGAGCGGTGGAGTGATAAGCATGATTGTGCCATCAGCCGCCGGTGGACACGATTGCCGCCACCAATTTGCGCAGGGCCTGTCCACGATGGCTCAAACGATTTTTCTCCTCAGACGACAACTCGGCAGATGAACAGTTTTTTTCCGGCACCAGGAACACCGGATCGTAGCCGAAACCGTTATGGCCACGCGGCGCTTCCAGGATGCGGCCTTCCCACACGCCATCGCAGATAATCGGTGAAGAATCATCAGCGTGGCGGATAAACACCATGACGCAACGGAACCGTGCTCCGCGGCGTTTCGCTGGTACAGCGTGCAGTGATTCAAGGAGTTTCGCGAGATTGTCCTGGTCGCTGGCATGTGCGCCGGCATAGCGTGCCGAATAGATTCCGGGGGCGCCATGGAGGGCGTCCACTTCCAGGCCGGAGTCGTCCGCAATCGCCGGCAGGCCGGTCTGGCGGGCGGCATTGTGCGCCTTGAGCAGGGCGTTTTCCGCGAAACTTGCGCCGGTCTCCTCTACTTCGCGGACCCCGAGCTGCGTCTGAGGCTGCACTTCAATACCACTGGCTGCCAACAGACTTTGAAGCTCCCGCAGCTTTCCGGCATTGCCGGTGGATAGCACCACTTTCATTGCGCCAGGGCTAGGCGTTGCGCGGCAATAAGATTGCTGATGCCCTCACCGGCGAGGGCCAGCAGCTTGTCCAGTTCGTCACGCCGGAAAGCATGGCCTTCCGCGGTGCCCTGGATTTCCACGAAAGCACCGGCGTCGTTCATGACCACGTTCATGTCGGTCTCCGCATGGGAATCTTCCTGGTAATCGAGATCGAGCAGGGGCTCACCGCCGACAATACCCACGGAAACGGCCGCGACCGCGCCGTGCAATGGATCTTTTTTGAGCACGCCGCGTTTGCGCAGCGCGCACGTGGCGTCCATCAGCGCCACGTATCCGCCGGTAATGGCGGCTGTGCGGGTGCCGCCGTCCGCCTGCAGCACGTCGCAGTCGAGTGTGAGGGTGCGCTCGCCGAGTGCTTCCAGATCCACCACCGCGCGCAAGGCGCGGCCGATGAGCCGCTGGATTTCCAGCGTACGTCCGCCTTGTTTGCCGCGTGTGGCTTCTCGTTCGGTGCGCGTGTGGGTGGCACGCGGCAGCATGCCGTATTCCGCTGTAAGCCAGCCCTTGCCTGCGCCCTTGAGGAATGCGGGCACGCGTTCTTCCACGCTCGCCGTGCACAACACCCGCGTGTCGCCGAAGCAAACCAGAACCGATCCCTCGGCGTGACGGGTGTAATGACGAGCAAGCGCCACAGAGCGCAATGCGTTGTTGGCGCGACCGTTACTGCGCATGCGGGAGGACTCCTGAGGTGAATGGCATGATCAATATAAACGGCGTGACAGCAGTGGGGTGATTCAATCCCGCCAGCGCATGGCCGCAACGGTGATATTGTCGCTCATGGGCGTGGCATGCAGCTCCGCTTCCATGGCCAGTGCCTCCAGAATGGCCTTCAGTTCCAGTCCTTCACCCACGGTACGCGCCAGTTGCGAGTCACTGAGCGGAGCCCACAGGCCATCGGAACATAACAACACCACATCACCGGCCAGCAGCGGGTGCGGATCCGAAATATCAATGGTGGGTAACTCTGGTTCACCGCCGAGGCATTGGTCAACAAAGTTGCGCAACGGGTGTACCGCCAGATCGGCCTCCTCCAGCAATCCTTGCTGTGCCAGGATTTCCACCGCGCTGTGATCGCGGGTACGCGCGAATACCCGCCGGTCGCGGATGAAATACACGCGGCTGTCACCCACGTGCGCCCAGCGCACCATGCCGGCGCTCACGAGGCAGGCGGTGATGGTGGTGCGCGGGCGAAGCTCGGGATCCAGTTCGTCGCCCAGGGCCACCACCGCTTGATGCGCATCAATGATGCTACGGCGCAGAAACTCGGCGGGGTCGGGAACACCACTGCTGCTTTGGAAAGCGCGCGCCAGGGTTTCCACAGCCGTCTCTGCCGCAATATCGCCGCCCACATGACCACCCATGCCATCCGCGACGGTCAGCAGCAGGCGGCTTTCCGAGCTCACGATACGGACACGATCCTGGTTCTGATCGCGGTTGCCTAGGCGGGAAACCTCGGCTGTCTCGACTTTCACAAAAAGACCTTTCGGGTGGGCTGGCTAACGGCTGACTGGACATCTAGCTTATCATTTTGCATTGCCGCCACGGTGTTCCAACCGGAAGGGTTTTTATGATTTGCAGCATGACCGGCTTTGCACGGACCGAGAACCGCAGTCCCGTCGGAACCCTGACCTGGGAAATGCGCACCGTCAATCATCGTTATTTGGATATCAGCCTGCGTTTACCGGAAGAGCTGCGTGCGCTGGAGCCCGATTGCCGCGAACGCATCATGAAGGTGCTGCGTCGCGGCAAATGTGACGGCCAGTTGCGTTTTGAGCCAGGCGACGAGGGTGATCGGGCGTTGCAGGTGGATGAGGATCGCGCGCGTGCTGTGGCGCAAACGGCTGATCGAGTCGGCGCATTTCTGCGTTTGGCGGCGCCTGTGAGCGCATTGGAATTGTTGCGCTGGCCGGGTGTGGTGGCCGAACCACGAACCGATGTGCGCCAGGCCGGTTCGGAGGCGCTGCAGCTGCTGGATGAGACCCTCGGTACGCTGACCAGCATGCGCGCGCGCGAAGGCGAGCGCATCGCCGGGTTGATGCGTGAGCGCGCCCAGCAGATCAGTACAATCGTGAGTGACATACGCAGTCACGTTGGTGAGCTCCGTGAACAATTACACGCAAAATTACGGGCCCGTTTCGAAGAACTGAAACTTAATGTTGATGAGAACCGCCTGGAACAGGAACTGGTGCTGTTATTGCAGCGCCTCGATGTTTCCGAGGAACTGGATCGGCTTGACAGCCACGTCACCGAACTGGAAAGCGGCCTCAAAGGGGGCGATGCTGTTGGCCGTCGCCTGGACTTTCTCATGCAGGAGTTCAATCGAGAGGCCAATACACTCGGCTCCAAGTGTCAGGACAGCGCCGTCACCAGACACGTGGTGGAATTGAAAGTCCTGATCGAGCAGATGCGCGAGCAGGTGCAGAACCTTGAGTAAGCAGCCGGTATCCTTCCTTGGACGATTACTCCTGATTACCGCACCTTCCGGCGCCGGCAAAACCAGTTTGGTGCGCGAGCTGCTGCGCACGCATCCGAACCTGCGTTTTTCCATCTCCTATACCACCCGGCCCAAGCGGCCGAATGAAAACGACGGCCGCGATTATCGTTTCGTGAACCAGGCGGAATTTGACCGCATGGTCGTGGCGGATGAATTTCTGGAGCATGCGAGGGTGTTCGATCACTGTTACGGTACCTCGCGCAAGACCGTGGATGAAGCGCTCGCACGCGGCCATGATGTCTTGCTGGAAATCGACTGGCAGGGCGCGCGGCAGGTGCGCCGCGCCATGCCGGAGACCGTGAGCATATTCATACTGCCACCCTCGCGGGAGGAGCTGGAGCGGCGTCTGAAGGCGCGCGGCACCGACAGCAAAGCGGTCATCGCCCGGCGCCTGCGGGATGCTGTGACCGATATGTCCCATTGGCGTGAATTTGACTATGTAGTGGTCAATGACGTTTTTGCCCAGGCCCTGTCTGCCTTGGAGAGGATTATTGCCGGCCACGGCGAAGCCAGCCGCGCCATCCGGCCTGATTTGCAGCCGCTGGTGGCCGCGCTCTTGGCGTAAGCCGGGGCTCTCAGGTAAACTGAAAAGCCATGATTTTTTTGACTTTTTCCTGGAGTCCCGGAGCATATATGGCACGCGTCACGGTAGAAGACTGTCTCGACCACGTAGATAACCTGTTCCAGCTGGTGCTGGTGGCCACCAAACGGGCCCGGCAACTGGCCCGCGGCGTGGAGCCGACGGTGCCCTGGGAGAATGACAAATCCACGGTGGTGGCGCTGCGTGAAGTGGCCGCTGGCAACATCGGTCCCGATATCCTGAACCAGGCGGAGCCACAAGTGGTGGAAGAGCCGGTGGAGCAGCAGCCGGTTGTCATCATGGATGCGGAGGATCCGCTCTAAAGGACACCTCTAAAAATCGATCTTTATGTTTTCTGGGGGTGTTAGAAATGACCTCGGAAGCCTCATGTACTAGCGTGTACACTCCGGTTCTGCGCCGCACTTCACTGTGCGGCTTGAACTCCAGAGCATGCATCCCTGCATGCCCGCCTGACGAATCGTCAGGCCCCCGGTCATTTCTGCCTACCCAGAAACCAAAATCTCTGATTTTTAAGAGGTGCCCCAAACCGCGTTTAATTTCATGAACCAGCCCACTTCCATCTTTGATCGTGTCCGGGGGAAGCGGACGGCTGGCATCGAAACGCTGCTTACCAAGCTGCGCAGCTACTTGCCGCAAGCGCAGGTGGCCGAGGTGTATCAAGCTTACAAGTTCGGCGCCATCGCCCACGAGGGCCAGCGGCGCGTGTCCGGCGAGCCGTACATCTCCCATCCCGTGTCGGTAGCCTCCATCCTTGCTGATCTGCACATGGATCATCACACCATCGAAGCGGCGCTGCTGCACGATGTCATCGAAGACACGCCGACACTGAAAGAAGAATTGATTACGCGCTTCGGCCAGGAAGTGGCGCAACTGGTGGACGGCGTCTCCAAACTTACGCAGATCAAGTTCAAGAGTCGTGAGCAGGCTCAGGCGGAGAATTTCCGCAAGATGGTGCTCGCCATGGTGGAGGATATCCGCGTGATCCTGGTGAAACTCGCGGATCGCCTGCACAACATGCGTACGCTAGGCGTTATGCCGCCGGCCAAACGCCGGCGCATCGCGCGCGAAACCCTGGAAATCTATGCACCCATCGCCCATCGTTTGGGCATGAGCGCCGTGCGTCTGGAGCTGGAGGATCTGGGTTTCGAAGCACTGCATCCGCTGCGCTACAAGGTGCTGACCAAACACCTCAAACGTTCCCGCGGCCACCAGAAGGAAATGCTGAAGAAGATCAGCACAAGTCTCGGCAACGCTCTGGAACGTGAACACATTGACGGTGTGGTGGCCGGACGCGAAAAACATTTGTACAGCATCTACCGCAAGATGCGTGCCAAGAACCTGTCATTGAACGAGGTGCTGGACGTGTACGGTTTCCGCATCATCGTGGACAAGACCGACACCTGTTACCGCGTGCTCGGCATCGTGCACAACCTGTACAAACCCTCGCCGGGCAAGTTCAAGGACTATATCGCCATCCCCAAGACCAACGGCTATCAATCCTTGCACACCGTGCTGGTCGGTCCTCAGGGCGTGCCGCTGGAGGCGCAGATCCGCACCGCCGACATGGATAAGGTGGCCGCGTCCGGAATCGCTGCCCACTGGCTGTACAAGACAGGCGATGCAACCACCACGCCCACAGTGCGGGCGCGGGAGTGGCTCAAGGATGTGATGGAAATGCAGCAAGGCGTCGGCAGTCCCCAGGAATTCCTGGATAACGTTAAGGTGGATTTGTTCCCGGACGAGGTGTATGTGTTCACGCCCCAAGGCGACATCCACCGCCTGCCACGCGGCGCCACCGCCGTGGATTTCGCTTACGCGGTGCACACCGACGTGGGCAACGCCTGCGTGGCGGCAAAAGTGAACCGCCGCCTGGTACCGCTGCGCACGCCGCTGGAAAACGGCCAGACTGTGGAAATCATCACCGCCGCCAACGGCCGGCCCAATCCCGCGTGGCTGAATTTCGTGGTTACCGCGAAAGCACGCGCCAGCGTGCGCCATTTCCTCAAGAATCTGCGCCGTGAGGATGCTGTCGAGTTGGGCCGGCGCATGCTGGAGCGATCGTTGGCTTCACTGTCCGTGAAACTTGGCAAGGTTCCCGAAGCGCAGTTCAACGCGCTGGTCAAAGAGTTCAAGCTGGAAAACACAGACGACCTGTTCGAGTCCATCGGCCTGGGCCAGCATCTCGCACCGCTGGTGGCGCGCCGTCTCATGCCCGCGCATGCGGCCGAAAGCAAACCGGCCAAGCCGGGCGCGCCGCTCGCCATCCACGGCACCGAAGGCATGGTGGTGAGTTTCGCGCGCTGCTGTCATCCCATCC
>JBOIBC010000028.1:0-9169 GCA_050739295.1 Gammaproteobacteria bacterium | reverse complement strand
CGCTAGTATCATGAGGCTTCCGAGGTCATTTCTAACACCCCCAGAAAACAAAAGATTAATTTTTAGCGGTGCCCGAAACATGATCCGGCGGTTGCCGGACTCTAAGAGGTAAGCAGTCCATGCAGGTTTCAATCGAGACAACTGCGGGTCTGGAGCGCCGCATGAAGGTGCAGGTGCCGGCCGAACGCGTGGAAAAGGAAGTCGAGCAGCGGCTCAAATCGCTGGGCAAGCGCGCCAAGCTCAACGGCTTTCGCACCGGAAAGATACCGTTCGAGGTGGTGAAAAAACGCTTTGGCAGCGAAGTTCGCCAGGAAGTGCTGGGCGATTTGCTGCGCGACACCTGCAACGAGGCGTTCATGCAGGAGAAACTGAATCCTGCCGGTGGTCCGCGGATTGATACGGTCAACAACGCCCCCGGCAAGGATCTGGAATACACCGCCACTTTCGAGGTCTATCCAGAAATCACGCTGACTGGAATCGAGGGCATCCCGGTGGAGCGGCCGGTGGCGGAAATCACTGAAGCCGATATTGATGCCATGGTGGACAACCTGCGTCATCAGCGCGCCGCGTGGAAGACGGTGGAGCGCGTTGCAGGGAAGGGTGACCGGGCACAACTGGATTTCGATGGCCGCGTGGACGGAGCAAGTTTTGCCGGTGGCAGGGGTGAAAACGTTTTCGTGGTGCTGGGCGAGAACCGCATGCTGGCGGATTTCGAGCAGGGCCTGGAGGGGATGCGTGCCGGCGAAGAACGCGAGTTTGACGTGAAGTTCCCGGAGGATTATCACGTCAAGGATGTGGCCGGGAAAACTGCGCACTTCAGGGTGCTGGTGCAGCGTGTGGATGAGCAGATGCTGCCGGAACTGGATGATGCATTCTGCAAGAGTTTCGGCATATCCGAAGGTGGCATTGCCAAGCTGCGCGCCGAAGTCTCCGAGAATATGCGCAAGGAAATGGCCGAGACGGTGCGCCGGCGCATGAAGGACCAGGCGCTTGAAGCCTTGCTGGCAGCGAATCCCTTGACTGTGCCCAAGGCCTTGCTGGATGAGGAGATCGAGCATCTGCGCCAGGATGCCCTGGCTCGCATGGGCGTCAAGGACAGCAAGCAAAGCATGGATTTGCCACGCGAATTGTTTGAAGAGCAGGCCCGGCGGCGCGTCAGCCTGGGTCTCATCATCGGCGAAATCATCAGCCAGCAACAACTGCGCGTGGACAGTAAACGCGTGGAAGAGCGCCTCGAACACATGGCGGGCGATTACAGCAACCCGGCGGAAGCCCTGCGCAGCCTGCGCTCGAATAAAGCGGTCATGCGGCAACTGAAAACACTGGTGCTGGAGGACCAGACGGTGGATTGGCTGCTCGAAAAAGCGGTGGTCACGGACAAATCCACAAGCTTTCAGGAATTGATGCACTTCCACGAGCATGAACACGGCGTATAAAGAAAGCGCGAGCACCGGAGAAGGCAAGGTATCGGGAGTGGTGTGAATAGGATCACGCACCCGCTTGAAATGGCCACTAAATCAGGAAACACATGAAGAAAACCAGCAACATCCAGGGACTCAACCTCGTTCCCATCGTGGTTGAACAGACCGCCCGCGGTGAACGTTCCTATGACATCTACTCCCGCCTGCTCAAGGAGCGAGTGGTGTTCATTGTGGGTGCGATTGACGACTACGTGGCCAACCTGGTGGTGGCGCAACTGCTGTTCCTGGAATCCGAAAACCCGGACAAGGACATCAGCTTGTACATCAATTCGCCCGGTGGTTCGGTTACCGCGGGTCTGTCCATCTACGACACCATGCAGTTCGTGAAACCGGACGTGTCCACCATCTGCGTGGGCCAGGCAGCCAGTATGGGCTCATTGTTGTTGACCGGCGGCGCCAAGAGCAAGCGCTACTGCCTGCCGCATTCCCGGATGATGATCCACCAACCCTTGGGCGGCGTGCAGGGACAAGCCACGGATATTGACATCCACGCCCGGGAAATTCTGCATCTGCGGGAGCGGCTGAACGCCATTATGGCCCGGCATACCGGCCAAACTATTGAGCAAATTCAACAGGATACGGAGCGGGATCGCTTCATGGGCGCGGTCGAGGCGGTCAAGTATGGTCTGGTGGATTCGGTTTTGGAGCAACGCGCCGTCAAAGCCTGAGGGAACGGAGTCTGGTGCAAAAGGCTCTAAAGAGCATGGGTAGCTATTGAAGCCGGGGGTGAAAATCCCCATAGTGTTTTCCACGGGACGCGGCTCCCGGCATATTCAGAGGTGGTAAGGACATGGCAGACGAGACGCGCGGCAAAGGCGAGGACGGCGGCAAACTGCTGTACTGCTCCTTTTGCGGCAAAAGCCAGCATGAGGTGCGCAAACTCATCGCCGGGCCGTCGGTGTATGTGTGCGACGAATGCGTCGAGCTTTGCAACGACATCATCCGCGAGGAGATGCAGGAGCAGACCCAGACCACACGCAACAAGCTGCCGCGCCCGCAGGAAATCAAGGCGGTCCTGGACCAGTATGTTATCGGCCAGGAGCGCGCCAAGAAGACGCTTTCCGTCGCCGTGTACAACCACTACAAGCGCTTGGAAGTGCGCGGTAACCACAACAAGGACGATGTGGAGCTGGCCAAGAGCAATATCCTGCTCATCGGGCCCACCGGCTCCGGCAAGACCTTGCTGGCGGAAACCCTCGCACGTCTGCTGAACGTGCCCTTCACCATCGCCGATGCCACCACGCTTACGGAAGCAGGGTATGTCGGTGAGGACGTGGAAAACATCATCCAGAAGCTGCTGCAGAAGTGCGACTACGACGTCGAGAAGGCCCAGACCGGCATCGTATATATAGATGAGATCGACAAGATCTCCCGCAAGTCCGATAACCCGTCCATTACCCGTGATGTTTCTGGCGAGGGCGTGCAGCAGGCCCTGCTGAAGCTTATCGAAGGCACCATCGCCTCGGTGCCGCCCCAGGGCGGACGCAAGCACCCACAGCAGGAATTCCTGCAGGTGGACACCGGCAACATCCTGTTTCTGTGTGGTGGCGCCTTCGCGGGGCTGGAAAAGATCATTCGCAATCGCACCGAGAAAAGCGGCATCGGCTTCATGGCCGAGATCCGTGGTAAAGCCGAGATGAAGAATGTGGGTGAGGTTCTGCACGATGTGGAGCCGGAAGACCTGATTCGTTTCGGTTTGATTCCGGAGTTTGTGGGCCGTTTGCCGGTTGTCGCGACGCTGGATGAGCTGGATGAGGGCGCGCTCATGCGCATCCTCACCGAACCCAGGAACGCCATCACCAAGCAGTACCAGAAGCTGTTCGACATGGAAAGCTGCGAACTGGAAATCCGCGAAGATGCGTTGCGCAGCACCGCGCGCCGGGCCATGCAACGTAAGACCGGCGCCCGTGGCTTGCGTACCATCCTGGAACACGTGCTGCTGGACATCATGTATGAACTGCCGTCCATGGAACACGTATCGAAAGTGGTGATTGACGAAGCCGTCATCAGCGGCGAAAACAAGCCCTACATCGTATATGAGCGTGAGAAGAAGAAACTTGCCGCCTCCGACGGGTGACAGTCATTTATAAAATAGTTAGCTTGTGTCCGTATTGCGTGCTGGCCGGTTTGAAGACCGGCGGCGCTCCCATCCAAGTACTTGTATAAGGATCCAGAGTGACCAGCGAGACCCGCCAGACCGATCTGCTTGAAGGCCAGCCCATCCTGGTGCCGGTATTGCCATTGCGTGACGTGGTGGTGTACCCCCACATGGTGATTCCGTTGTTTGTCGGGCGTGAAAAATCCATCAAGGCGCTGGATCATGGCATGCAAGCGGGCAAGCAAATATTGCTGCTGGCTCAGAAAAGTCCCGAAGTGGATGATCCCAAGGAAACCGACCTCTATCGTGTCGGTGCCTTGGCCACGATTCTGCAGTTGGTGAAACTGCCTGACGGCACCGTCAAAGTTCTGGTGGAGGGCGGTGACCGTGCCCGCATCCTGCAGGTCAATGACGGGGAGTATTTTTCCGCGCTGGTGACCGTAATCCGTGCGAATGCCCAATATGATGAACGCGAAGTGGATGTGCTGATGCGTTCAGCGCTCTCGCTGTTTGATCAGTACGTCAAACTCAACAAGAAGATTCCACCGGAATTGCTGACTTCACTGGCGGGGATTGATTCGCCGGGGCGGCTCGCGGACACCATCGCGGCGCACATGCAACTCAAGCTGGACGAGAAACAGAAGATCCTCGAGTTGGAAGACGTCCGCGCCCGGCTTGAACACGTCATGGCGCTCATCGAGGGTGAGATAGACATTCTGCAAATCGAAAAGCGTATCCGCGGCCGTGTCAAGCAGCAGATGGAGAAGAGTCAGCGCGAATATTATCTGAATGAACAGATGAAGGCCATCCAGAAGGAGCTCGGCGATCTGGAGGATGCACCCAACGAAATCGAGGAGCTGGAAAAGAAAATCCACAAGGCAGGCATGACCAAGGAGGCTCGCGACAAGGCTGTTTCGGAATTCAACAAGCTCAAACTCATGCCACCCATGTCCGCAGAAGCGACCGTGGTGCGCAACTATATAGATTGGCTGGTGAATGTGCCGTGGAAGAAACGCACACGTGTGGGCCACGACCTCGGAGCTGCGGAGAAGATTCTCGCAGAGGACCATTATGGTCTCGACAAGGTAAAGGAACGCATCCTGGAATATCTTGCGGTGCAACAGCGTGTGAATAAACTGAAAGGGCCAATTCTGTGTTTGGTGGGACCGCCGGGCGTGGGCAAAACATCCCTTGGTCAGAGCATCGCGCGTGCAACCAACCGCAAATTCGCGCGCATGTCACTGGGCGGCGTGCGCGACGAGGCCGAGATTCGCGGTCATCGCCGTACCTATATCGGCTCCATGCCCGGCAAGATATTGCAGAATATGGCCAAGGTAGGTGTGCGTAATCCGTTGTTCCTGCTGGATGAGGTGGACAAGATGTCCATGGATTTCCGCGGCGACCCGTCATCGGCCTTGTTGGAAGTGCTGGATCCGGAACAGAACAACACCTTCAACGATCATTATCTTGAAGTGGATTTCGATCTTTCAGAAGTGCTGTTTGTGGCCACCGCGAATACCATGAATATCCCGGCGCCATTGCTGGATCGTATGGAAGTCATCCGTCTGCCCGGATACACCGAGGACGAGAAAATCAACATTGCGATGCGCTATCTGGTACCGAAACAGATGCGCAACAATGGCCTCAAGCCCGCCGAACTCACCATCGGTGAGAGCGTCATCACGGATATCATCCGTTATTACACGCGCGAAGCCGGTGTACGCAACCTGGAGCGGGAGATTTCCAAGATTTGCCGCAAGGTTGTAAAAGGTCTGCTGCTCAAGCCACGTGACAAGCAAGTACATGTGCTGCCACGCAACCTCGATGATTACCTGGGTGTGCGCCGTTTCCGTTATGGCCGCGCCGAAGATCACGATCAGGTCGGTCAGGTGACCGGTCTTGCCTGGACTGAGGTGGGTGGCGAACTGCTCACCATCGAGGCTACCGTGGTGCCGGGCAAGGGTAAGCTGATTCACACCGGGCAACTGGGTGCCGTGATGCAGGAATCCATCCAGGCCGCCATGACGGTGGTGCGCAGCCGCGCGGCGCTGCTTGGGATCGAAGCGGATTTCCATCAGAAATATGACGTGCATATCCACGTGCCGGAAGGCGCCACTCCCAAGGACGGCCCCAGCGCCGGCGTCGGCATGTGTACCGCGCTGGTGTCGGCGTTGACCAGGATTCCCGTGCGTGCCGACGTGGCCATGACCGGCGAAATTACCCTGCGCGGTGAAGTACTGCCCATCGGCGGGCTCAAGGAAAAACTCCTCGCAGCGCATCGAGGTGGCCTTGGTATCGTGCTGATTCCACAGGAAAATGCCAAGGATTTGGTGGAGATACCCAAGAATATAAAAGGCGCACTGGATATCCGTCCGGTACGCTGGATAGACGATGTCTTGAAGGCGGCATTGGAGCATATGCCTGAGCTGAAACCGGCCGAGGCATCAGCACTTCCCGCTGAGGTGGCTTCTCCCAAAAGCGAACCGGAAGGCGTACGGCCTCATTAGATTTGGACTTATTCAAGTTGACAAGCGTTTATGCCCACCTGTATAAACTTGCACACTAGGCGGGCAATGATTTGAAAGATTCTATGCAGATTGTCAAGAACCGCAAACACGCGGATGTTTCTTTGTGAACCCCGAGAGGGGAACTGTCCATCATTTACACCCAGGCAACCAGGGGATACAACATCATGAACAAGGCTGAATTGATCAACGCAGTGGCCGAATCCACCAAACTTTCTCATGCAGATGCGGATCGCGCTGTGCAGGCCGTACTTCACTCAGTGACCAACGCGCTCAGAAATGGCGATCAGGTGGTACTGGTGGGGTTTGGCACCTTCGCCGTCAAACATCGTGCCGCGCGCACCGGCCGCAATCCGCAGACGGGCCAAACTATTCAGATCAAGGCGAGCAAAGTACCCGGCTTCAAGGCTGGCAAAGCCCTGAAGGATGCCGTAAACTAAATCGCTCTTCGGGGTGCTTAGCTCAGCTGGGAGAGCATCGCCTTTACACGGCGAGGGTCGGGGGTTCGATCCCCTCAGCACCCACCACTCGCTGCGGAGTGCCACTGCGGAGTGGTAGTTCAGCTGGTTAGAATACCGGCCTGTCACGCCGGGGGTCGCGGGTTCGAGTCCCGTCCACTCCGCCATACTGAAGTCCCGTGAAGGGCGCCCGCACGGCGCCCTTTTTCTAGAACCTATCTCAAAACTACTGCGCTTGGCATAACTTTGTTGCGCGTCGGCTCGAAATGCTCATGTACTAGCGTGTACACTCCGCTTCCTCGCCGCCGCACGCCGCGTTCTGCCTGCGCTTTTGGTCAGGAAGACCTTATGCCGCGGAGGGCATGGATGCCCGAGAGCGGCCGCGACGTTTTGAGATAGGTTCTAATTATCATTTTATTTTTTATTGCCGGGTTTTAGGGTAATTCACCATGGTCATACAGGCGTTCCGAGACAATATCCCCAAGTGGCTCACCGGCATCATCCTGGTGCTGATCATCGGCCCATTCGCACTGTGGGGAATCAATTCATATTTCTCCGCCTCGAGTGACACCTCGGTGGCAAAAGTGAATGGCACCGAGATTGCACCACAGGATTTTCAGCAGGCCTATCAGGGACGCTACCAGCAGATGCAACAGTTGTTGGGCGCTTCCTTCAAGCCGGGGATGATTGACGAGAAGCAGTTGCGTCAGGAGGTACTGCGGCAGCTCATCAATCAGACGCTGCTGGACCAGCACGTTGCCAAGCAGCATTACAGCATCAGTGATGCGGATCTGGTGGCGGCGGTTCAGCAGATACCGGCTTTCCAGGTGGACGGCAAGTTTTCGTCGCTGGTCTATCAGTCAGCACTCACCAATGCCGGCATGACCACGGCGTCCTTCGAACAACGCGAACGCCAGGGATTGGCCGTAAATCAGTTGCAGAACGCCATCCAGGCAAGTGCCTTCGCCACGCCGCAGCAACTGGAAATCGTCCAGGCTGTGAAAGGCGAGCAACGTCAGATCGCCTATCTCACAATTTCCACAAAGCCGTATCTGAGCGCGATGAAGGTTTCCGATACCGATATCCAGGCGTATTACAAATCACATGCCGACCAGTTCATGACCCCTGAGAAACTCACGCTTGCGTATGTGGATCTGGACGAGGCGCAACTAGCCAAGAGTGTGCAGCCGAGTGAAGAACAGTTGCAGGCCGCCTATCAGCAGCAACTTGCATCCTTCAGGCAGGATGAGGCTCGCGAGGCACAGCACATATTGATTGCTGTGAATGGCAAGGATCCCAAGACTGATGCGACCGCCAAAGCCAAGGCGGAGGATATCTACAAGCAGCTCCAGGCTGGAGCCGATTTTGCCAAGCTGGCTGAAAAATATTCCGATGATGCGGGCTCGGCGAAAAGCGGCGGTGATCTGGGCTGGATAACCCGCGGCAGCAGCGGCGATCAGGTTTTTGAAAAGGCATTATTCAGCATCCCAAAAGTGGGCGATATCGCCGCGCCCGTGCGCCTGCCGGATGGCTATCACATTATCAAGCTCGACGGCATTCGTGCGCCTAGCACCAAACCGTTCGATCAGGTGCGTAGCGATCTGTTGACTCAGTATCAGAAGAAAAAAGCGGATGACGAATACTTCGCACTCGGTGATCAGTTGGCGAATCTGGCATACGAGCACCCGGATTCGCTGCAGACAGTGAGCAATCAACTCAAACTGCCCATTGAGACCGTCAACGACGTGACCCGTGACAGCGGCACTGGCATCGCCGCCAATCCGGCGGTACGCCAGAAGGCCTTCAGCGATGAGATCCTAGTCCAGGGCAACAACAGCGATCCCATCCAGATTGGACCCAACCACGTGGTGGTGATCCGTGTGAAAAGTCACATTCCCAGTGAGCAGAAACCACTGGCTGAAGTGCACGACCAGATTGTGTCCCTGCTCAAGCAGCAGCATGCGGCACAGCAGGCGCAGCAAACCGCGACGGCAATACAGGCTGCGCTCAAATCCGGACAGGATCCTGCACAGGTAGCGAAGAAATATAATCTAAAATTCTCAACGGAAAAATTCGTGAATCGCAGCGATGCCGGCGTGCCGGCGCCGGTACTCAGCGCCGCTTTCGCCGCTCCCAAACCCGTGAACGGCACATCGGAATCAGGAGCCGTAGCGCTGGCAAACGGCGATCAAGCCGTCTATATGCTTACTGGTGTGAAAGCCGGTGATGTTTCCGCTCTGAGCAAGGATCAACGCACGGCACAGATACAGGAATTAACACGGCTCAATGCGGAAGCTGAATTCGCCGCCTATCTGGAGAATCTGCGTCAACACGCCAAGATTACGATCCACCTCAACAACATCCAAGAATAAGCACCACGCCAGTTTCGCAAAAGAACAGGCCCGTGATGCGGGTCTTTTTTGCGGGCGATCAAAACTGTATTTAGCCGATGCTCATGCCCACGTGGCTGTAACCGGCGTCCACGTACAGGATTTCACCTGTGATGCCGGCGGCCAGATCTGAGCACAAAAACGCTGCTGCATTCCCCACGTCCTCGATCGTTACGTTTTTTCGCAGCGGTGTCATTTTCTGCACATGCTCCAGGAT
>JBOIBC010000027.1:0-9516 GCA_050739295.1 Gammaproteobacteria bacterium | reverse complement strand
GACAGGGGTGTGAGCGCGGATGGTGTAACGTTCATCCACTGCTTACCACCATCGCGTGTCAACCATATCAGCCCGTCGTCAGTGCCGGCCCAGATGAAATCTTTCTTGAGCGGCGAGGGCGCGATGGCATAGACCACACCACGGCGCGGACCTTGTACTGCGCTGTCTTTCGCCGTGACAGGATCGAGCGTGGTCGGCACGGTGAGCGTGTCGCGAGTAAGATCGGGGCTGATTTTGGCCCAGTGTTTGCCACCATCGGTGGTGCGGAACACATACTGGTTGCCGAAGTACAACGCATGCCGATCAGCCTGCGAGAACACCAACGGCATGGTCCAGACACTACGGTACAAGCCAGGATAGGCGAGTGCCGGACTGACACTCTGGGTCTGGCCGGTGGAAAGGTCGAGCCGGTCCACACCGCCGCCGTAATCGGTGCCATACACCAAGTCGGGGTTGAGCGGATCTACCGCGATGTAGCCACTCTCGCCGCCGGCGGTGATTTCGCGGAAGTTCATCATGTTGATACCGTCTGAATCGCTGCCACGACTCGGCACCGAGGCAGCGCCCGAATCCTGCTGCGCGCCGTACACCCAGTAGGGAAAGCGCGTGTCGGTGGTGACGTGGTACATCTGACCAATCGGCTGATTAAACCAGGAACTCCAGGACTGGCCGCCGTTCAAGGTAGTGATGACGCCCTGATCCACGCCCGCAATCATATGCGCTGAATTGCTGGGATCAATCCACAGGCTGTGATAATCGTCGCCGGTGGGATCGCCTTTGAACGGCAGAAATGTCTTGCCGCCGTCAGTCGATTTCAAAATGATGGTGTCGCTTACATATACGACGTCGGCGTTCTTCGGATCCACGCTCACGCCGCTGAAATACCAGCCGCGTTGCCAGATGCGTTGATCGCTGGAAACGTGCATCCAGCTCGCGCCTGCGTCGGTGGACTTGTACAAACCGCCTGCCGTCGCATCCACCAGCGCGTACACGGTCTGCGGATTGCTGGCGGCAACCGCAAGGCCGATGCGTCCCACGCCTTCACTGGGAAATCCGTGACCGGAAATCTGGGTCCAGGTGCTGCCGCCGTCGGTGGATTTGTACAAACCACTTCCCGGGCCACTGGATGGCGGGTACACATTCCACGGTGGCCGGCGTGTCTGCCATAGTGACGCATAAATGGTCTGGTCATTACCACCGAACGCCAGATCAATAGCACCGGTATTGTCATTTTTGAAGAGCACCTTTTTCCAAGTCTGGCCACCATCGGTAGTTTTGAATACGCCACGCTCCGCATTCGGTCCGTAGGCGTGACCAAGCGCTGCCACATACACGATGTCGGCATTCTTGGGATCCACCAGGATTTTGCCGATCTGCATGCTGTCGGTGAGACCGATGTGCGTCCAGATCTTGCCGCCATTGCTCGACTTGTACATGCCGTTGCCGTAGCCGATGTCGGAACGCATGTCCGCCTCGCCGGAACCCACGTAAATCACCTTCGAGTCGGAGGGCGCCACTGCGATAGCGCCAATGGAACCCACCGGCTCCTTATCGAAAATTGGTGTCCAGGTACGACCAGCGTTATCCGTTTCCCAGACGCCGCCGTCCACGGAACCGAAATAGAAATGGTTGGGTTGGCCGGGTACACCGGTGACCGCCAGCACGCGACTGGAGCGAAACGGGCCGATCAAGCGCCAGTGCAGCGCTGAATAAAGTGCCGGATTAACGGGCGCGGCCTGAGCGGGCGTGTTCAGGAAAGGCAAAGTAAGAAGAGACAGCAAAAGCCAGGGACGAACGGACATGGGCTTCTCCGAGTTCTTGGGAATTATGCGGATGGGACCGACAGAGTGGGCAATAGTTTTACACAATTACGGCTGGGCGTGGCGTATCTCAGTTCAGCATGCCATTGGCCCGCTTGTCTGGCTCGGGCGCCAACGCCGTCATCGCTTCCTGTTTCAGCGGTTTTTGCGCGGTTTCTTCCCCAAGCCATACGGACAGCAGTGCACCGGCAACGCCAATGCCGGCGAACACCAGCATCAGCCAAGCCACACCGATGCGCTCCTGCACCAGCGGCAACAGGAATACCGCGAACAGCGCGCCAAGCCGCGATACCGCCGTAGCCAGGCCGTGGGCCGAAGCGCGCAATTCCGTGGGGAATAACTCCACGGGGAAAATCCAGCAGGTATTGGCCGGGCCGTAACTGATGGCTACCTGCCAAAGCAACAAGCCAATGATCAGCACCGCCAGCGGCGGCGGACCGTGCAAGGCAAACACCCACACCAGCAGCAGACCGATGACCGAACCCACGAATCCCGAGATTTGCGCATGCAGGCGGCCGACGCGATCAATGGTAATGGCGAGAAGTGCGGTACCGATGATGGCGACGATATCCAGCAAGGTGTTGCCAATAACCGATTGCACATTGCCATGCAGTCCGAAGCTCAACAGCAACAGTGGCGCGTAAATGCCGAAACTGTAGCCCATGATATCGAACAGGAACCAGGGCACGGTGATGAATACCGTACGTCTTATATAGTTGCGTGAAAACAATGCAGACCACGAAACGAGCGGCGTCTGCCGGCGTTGCTGTTCCGTTTGAATCAGTGCCTGGCAATCCGTTTCGCTGAGCGACGGGATCAGTTGCGCGAGTACCACCACCGCTTCCTTGACACGGCCGCGACGCAGGAACCAGCGCGGCGATTCCGGCAGATTCTTCCGCAACCACAAGATACCAAGCGCCGGGATGGCACCCGAGGCCAGCATAAACCGCCAGGCGTGTTCACCCAGCGGCAGCAGCGCCAAACCCACGGCACTCGATACCGCCGCGCCGCCCATCCACAACGCGAACACCCACACAGTAATGCGTCCGCGGCGCGCGCGCGGCAGGAACTCAACCAGATAGGTAGCCGATATCGGATAGTCGGCCCCCACGCCAATGCCAAGCACAAAACGCAGCACCACGAGTGAAGCGATATCC
Source organism: Gammaproteobacteria bacterium (assembly GCA_050739295.1). Taxonomy (GTDB): domain Bacteria; phylum Pseudomonadota; class Gammaproteobacteria; order Natronospirales; family REEB76; genus REEB76. Next base: position 6,539 of record JBOIBC010000027.1, on the reverse strand, counting down.
CAAGCGAAACCGGATGCCAGCGCCGCTACCAGGAACGTGGTCATGTCCAGCAGATAGATGGCCTTGCGACCGTAGTGGTCCGCCAGCGGCCCGCCCAGCAGACTGCCGGCGAAGGCGCCGGCCAGCGCTGCGCCACCCAGCAAGCCAGTCTGCAGCGGACCCAGATGCCATTGGGGCTTCAGCAGGATCAGCGCGATGGCGATGATGGAGAGGTCGTAACCGTCGAGAAAAATCCCCAGCCCCGCCGCCCATGCGGAACGCCGGTGCAGTTTGCCGATACTGGCTTCATCCAGATGCTGGGCGATGGTTGGCATGGGTGCTGCTAAAAGCTATCACTTTTGAATGGTGATTCGACCGGTTGAAACCGCAACCCGAAGCAGTCTTTCAGAGCGCCCGTTAGCGGACATTCTGACTTCGATGGAGCGAACAGTCGCGTCCCGAACCGGACTCGGTCATTGCTCGGTATTCATGCGCCTCAACCCGCCCGCAGAATAGCGCCCAGTGCCCTTAACATGAGCGGCTATGACGGCTCCGCGGGCTGAAGTACAGCACCGCACAGGATCGCCAGTCTAAGGCAGCCCTACCTTATTGCTAAGTCATTGATAGATATGCTGGTATCTAGGTCAGCGACCTATTATAATAGATTCACTATAGAAACCCGAGTCCATCCAATGCCACCCGATTTCGAAACAGTGCAGGCATTGCGGAACGACGTCGCGCTTCAGATTGCGCGCTACACACAGCGGCTCGGCATCAGTCAGCTGGCTGCCGCAAAACAGCTGGACGTACCGCAGCCTACACTCAGCAAGATCGTCAATGGGCATACCTCCGATCTTTCGCTCGAGCTACTGCTGCGGATTGCAGTACGTGCTGGATTGCGCATTACGCTCCAGACCGGACTTATCCCGCAGGAAGCCGGGGCTTTCGTTTCTGCCGGCCGGCCTCCCTCGACCCGGGCGTTCCGGTCGAAAATCGCCGCCGGTACACATGCCGCGCTGAAAGAATCCCAGCGGGTGCTGACTCCCGCGCAGAGACTCGAGGCTTTTCTCGAGCACAATCAGTTGGCGAGCGAGTTGCGTGAGTCGGGTCGTGCCGCTCAAGCGCTGCACTTGCCTCCTGCGTCGTTCAGGCAGTGAAAACAAGTAAAGGCGGGCAGTCCGCCCTTTTACTCCTCGATGTGGTCGAAATTTTGCGACGCGAGAAGGTTGACTACGCGGTCATCGGCGCCTTCGCTCTTGCAGTACTTGGAGTGGTGCGCGCGACTACGGATGTCGATGCGTTACTCTTCACGAAACCCGGCCGCCTGGCGAATCTTGAAAAGCCATTTAAACAGGCGGGCTTCGACGCGGAGCTCCGTACCGCAGCAGCAGACGACCCCGTCTCTGGAATGCTCGTCCTGAGTGATGAGTTCGGCAATCACGTGGAGCTCTTAGGCGGTCTTCGCAACATGGATCCGGAGATATTCTCCCGAGCCCTGGAGGTCGAGTTCCGCGACGAGAAACTTCGCGTCGTTGGACGCGAGGATTTCATTGCGATGAAGTGCTTCGCAGGCGGCCCGCAGGACCTCCTCGACGCCCGGTCGGCCTACCAGGCGGCTCCAGGCCCCCTTGATCTGGATCTGCTGCGCACCGTGACCCGTCGATTCGGGCGCGAGGCCGCGGACAGACTCGAAGAGATCCTGGTCGGTTAGCCGGCGGTCCACCCAGAATTTCGACGGCGAACGCACCAACTAGTGCCGCGCCGCTTAACAACCTAGCCTGCAGTGAACCCAGATAGCATTGCGGTTTCAAATGGCGACGATGGAAATGTCGTAACCATCGAGAAAAATCCCCAATCCCGCCGCCCACGCGGAACGCCGGTGCAGCTTACCGATAGCGGCTTCATCCAGATTCTGGGCGATGGTGGGCATAAGTTCTGCTAAAAGCTATCACTCTTAAATTGTGATTTGACCGGTTGAAACCGTAACCCTAAGCTGTCGTTCATTCAACGCACGAAATTTTGCCGAAAGCAGGCATAGATTTAGTTTCTGATGTACCGCACACATGTATCCAACGTAACAGTCGGATCCCGAATAAGTACAATCCTGGAGCTGCTCCACCCCCATGCCTGTGTTGTACTACTGTCAACCACAAGATAGGTGTCACCAGACTGTTTAACAACCCAGTCGTACCAGAAGTCCGGCCATGAATAGAGCCTGAGCCTGATGCTCTTCTCGTCTTTTTGAGTGCGCGCATACGTGACAACTAACGACAAGTAGCGAGCGGCGTCACCAGCTTTACCGGTTGATTCTCGCACGGAAGATAGGCACGCATTTTCGAGATGAAAGTAGGCTGACACCTCATCTCCAAACATCTTGTATTTATTCCCCTGCGGGGAATTGAGTATCAATCTTCGTTCGTCGACAGTGAATAGCTTTGGGGATATATAGAGGACGCCCTCATCGCCGAGCACCTCGTTGTCGCCTGGCGAGGCAACCACATATTGTTTAAAAGTGAATCCACCAGTGATCGACGGAACATCTACCCTAGCCTTTACGAGCAGCTTATCGTCATCTTTAGCGCACGCAATTAGCGCAAGTACAAATACACCCAGGATTAGATGCCGTTTTTGCATGCTGCCTCTTACTGCCTCGTTTGTGACGTCAACTTTTTGCCGTAAGCAGCCTCAGACGCCGAGGACTCTAAGGCACAATCCGCGCTTCACCCTGACGCAAAACCCAGAACTGATCCTCGCTTACTTCCTGTTCAAGCAACGAGCGCTTAAGCGCCTTCAGCGGGTCGTCGAGACTGTCGTCCGCCAACTCGAACGTGCCCCAGTGTATAGCCAGGGACTGGCGGACATACAGTTCCCGGTGCAGGCGCACCGCCTCCTCGGGATTGACGTGTTGGCCGCGCATGAACCAGCGCGGCTCGTAGGCACCGATGGGCAAAGCTGCAAGATCCGGCGGGCCCAGGCGCTGGGTGATGTCCGCCAGGTAGGGTGTGTAGCCTGTGTCACCGGAAAAATAGAAACTGAATCCTGTGGCCTTCACCATCCAGCCGCACCAGAGCGTGCGGTTGCGATCAAACAGTGTGCGTGCACTCCAGTGTTGTGCCGGTATGCAATGGATTCCGATATCCAGAAGGTCACGTCGATCCCACCAATCAAGCTCTTCCACGTGCTGTGCGCCGCGTGCTCTCAGCCACGCCGCAAGGCCTAGTGGTACGTAGAAGGTAACCTCGGGATTGGCCCGCACCAGTTGCCGGACGGTGTATGCGTCCAGATGATCGTAATGGTTGTGCGATACGAGTGCTGCATCGATCTTGGGCAGCGCATGAACTTCCGCAGGCGCCCGCACTTTGCGGTGCGGACCCAGGAACGGTAACGGCGAAGCACGCTTGCCGAGGTGCGGATCGGTGATGATATGCAGACCATCGATGCGCAACAGCACCGTGGCATGACCCAGCCACCACACCACAGGCCGCAACTTTGCCGACATATCCAGTTTGAAATCCGGCTGCATCCACCAGCGCTCGGCGAACGCCGCATAGCCTTCAGCAGGTGGTCTGGGCAGACCGGCGGCGCGACGCTCCCGTCGCCAGCGCCAGAAATCGCCACCGATACGCACCTCGGAATCCGGATTACGGAACCCGGTCTGTGTGTGGTGGGACTTGCCGCTGTTGTAATAAGGGTTCGATTTGTGCATTGCTGCTTTGGACTATTGCACGTGTCGCCGTTGTTTTACTGGCAGGAGAAGATAAGGTAATTAGGATGTTTCATAACCACGGGTATAGGATACGTGCTAATGGTTACAGGGGAAACCAGTCATTTTTCCTGCGGTGCCATGCCGACCAGATCATCGATCACTTCCGCAAACTTGGGAAATAATGGCATGTGGGAGATAACGTGATAAAAATCCTTTTCACGATCTTGCTTTGCGCAGTCATGGTCACCGCCTTCGCAGATCAGGTGTACCGCTGGGTGGACAAAGATGGAAATGTACATTACTCGCAGACACCTCCGGCCAGCACCACAGTTCATGCGAACAGTGTAAATTTCAGCGCACCTCCACCGGACCCTGTCGGCCAACAAAATGCGCAGAATCTGGTGCAGCAGATGCAGGCGCAGAATAAACAAGCTGAAGATGCCCAACAACAAGCCGCGGCTGAAGCCCAAAAACAGGCTCAGCAACAACAGCGCTGCAACCAACTGCAGGCGGAACTGCACGTCATGCAGCAGGTGAACAGAGTGGTGACTGTGGACGCCAAGGGCAACAGAACCTATCTGTCTGACGCGCAACACGAGCAGCAGGAACAGCAACTCCAGGACAAGATCAATCAAGAATGCAGTTCAGCCGTCCACTGAAAATGGAAATATAAGTCAAAACGCAAGAACCCGGCCTTCAAACCAAACGACAGGGCCTCAGGTGAGCTCCTGCCAATCAAGGATTGTATCCAATGGGTGGTTCATCACCCGATGCGTCAACAATGTCTCATTGATCTCTTGTTTGTTGGCGCCCGTACCCCGCAGGGCTTCGAGGTACAGATTCAAACCTCTGGTACTGTGCAAGACAGTTGAGATTTTCAGGTATTCCGGCAATTCGACCGGACCTTTCAACTTCAAAATCGCTACACCTTTATTTGAGCTCCTTCCATAGCCGATTTCGTAAGGTAGCCACCAGCACCCGCTGGTAGCAGTACTCGCGAGGCACAATATATGTGTCGATATCAACAGGCCGCGTTCGATGCATTTTATTACGCGCACAGGGGTATGTAGCAAAACATCTAAATCAAGATCGGCATCATTCTCATCAAAATAAACATCCAGACCTGCATGATTCATGACGTAATCGGCGACCGCACACGCGATTTCCCTATCGATGTGGAAATGCGATATGTATATACATGAACGGGCGCTTTTGTCCGCTTTGGCCAAAACTGCCTGCTCTTCGCTCAGTAGTGCTCTATTACGACCTGGCATCAATTACTCCTTTACAGGATCAACCTGGTGTCACTTGCATGCATTAGTCTCTTATTATCATAGTATTCATGCTGGCGGCTACAGCTTGAGATAGCACAATGCACCAAACCACTTCAGATTCCGATGAATTCAATGCCGACGAATGGCTCAACACTCTGACCCACTTCGTGGGTTTCCTGCTGGCGGCGGGCGGCGTGCCGGTATTGATCACCTTAGCCGCGCTCAAAGGCACGGGCCGCGAGATCGCCACGTTCAGCATCTTCGGTGCGGCGCTGATCTTCACCTACATGAGTTCCACCTTGTATCACTACGTGCAGCCCGGTGCGCTCAAGCGCTTTCTGCGCCGCTTGGATCATCTGTCCATCTACCTGCTGATCGCTGGAACCTACACACCGTTCGTGATCGTTGGCCTGGGTGGCGCCTGGGGATGGAGCCTGTTCGGAGTCCTCTGGGGGCTGGCCACCATAGGCATCATCGCAAAGCTTGGCTTCGGACACCGTTTCGATATGGTTTCGGTGGTGGCTTACGTGCTCATGGGCTGGGTCGGTCTCGTGGCCATCGTGCCGCTGGTGCATGACCTGCCCACGCCATCACTAATATTGGTTCTGGCTGGCGGCGTGTCCTACACCATCGGCGCCCTGTTCTATGCCTGGGAAAAATTGCGTTTCAACCACGCCGTCTGGCACGTATTCTGTCTGGGCGGCAGCGTGCTGCAATTCACGGCGGTATTCTTTTTGCTGGGACCGTGATTGCATCAGGAATGATGCAGTGAGTATCCAACGTGGTCGAGGGAAAATCAAAAGCCCTGACCGCGGTTTCCCCATCTGTTATGGTTCAACTTCGCGCCTTGCGCCGATGAGATAACTGTTGAACGGCGTGCGCCCCCACAATGGCTTGATTTCGATTGTCAGTCCCGCCTCGGCAAGCGGCGCCCGGAGTTCCTCACTATCCGGGTAATGTTGCACTCGGCAACGCATCCAGCGAATACCGTGCATCAGAAACTCCTCAAGCCGCGTAATGGCAAAGCGCCAGGATGTATCGCGCAATACACTGCGAATAACCAGCGACGCGCCGGGTGCAACACGCGCCGCCGCTGAGCGCAGCAGTTTCTGCTGAGTAACAGCGGTGAGGTAATGCAGAGTGTCGAGAATAACCACATGCCCGTGCCATGCCGGTAGTGTCTCGCAGGATGCCTGCTCAAAACGAATCTCGTGATAATTTCGAGCTGCACTCTGCGCAATCTGTATTTTGTGCGCGTCGAGATCAATACCGAGATAGCCGGCGCCACGTCCGATCGCATGCAGGTAATGCGCAAACAGACCGATACCACAACCGATATCAAGCACCGGTAGCGGAGACTCAATAATCTGTCGAGCGACAGCAGCATATACTGGATCATTTTTGAGCTTGCTGCGCACATAACCTTGCAACCAGCGTCCGGAAAAGCACCGGGAGATATGCTGTAACTGCACGGTATCCAATGCGGTGTTCAAATCAGTCTGTGCCCATCAATGGATGTGCGCATAATTATCGAGCTCCACTGTCTTTGATCCCACTTTAGAGTGGCTGTTCGCTCCGGC
>JBOIBC010000026.1:0-9565 GCA_050739295.1 Gammaproteobacteria bacterium | reverse complement strand
CGCGTAAGCTGTCCAGAGTGCGCGTCAATCGTTCACTTAGAGCTTCAAACATACGGACACCATGTTAGATGAGGCCGACATTATAGGTTGAACGCTATGCCATTCCACGCTTGGGTATATGCATGGTACCGGGCGACGGTGCGTGCTACTGGCCTTTCAGTGGCTGCGTCTTCACGGCGAGCCGCGGCCTGTGCGATGATGACACGGCGACTTCGCCTGTTTTGAGTGCTGATTATGCGTTTCACCGGCCTGGCCATCATTGATCTGGCCCTGTATTGCCTCGCGGCACTAGCCCTGCTGCTGGCCTTCTTCAAATGGGGGCCGGCGTTCATCCGTGAGCGCAAGGGCTTTGCCGGCACCGTCGCCGTGGCTGCGGTGCTGCTGCATACGCTGCTGTTGTACGCACTGATCTTCACGCCGCACAGCATGGATCTGGGATTCTTCAACACCGCCTCGCTGGTGGGCTGGCTGGTGGCATTGATCGCGCTGATCACGCTGCTCAAACCGCATTTCGAGAACCTGGGCGTGGTGTTGTTCCCGCTGGCGGGCATCAGTATCCTGCTGGCGGAGGTGTTCCCCAGCGACCGGCTCATGGTCATCGAAAGCAGTTGGCCTCTGGATGTGCATATCGTACTGTCCTTGATCTCGTATAGCCTGTTCGCTGTGGCCGCGCTGCAGGCGATTCTCATCGCGATACAGGAATACCGCCTGCGCCGGCGTGTGCCGGGCGGCATCTGGAGCGCGCTGCCGCCTTTGCAGAACATGGAACGCTTTCTATTCCAGCTCATCGGTGCCGGCTTCATCCTGCTGACGCTTGCGCTGTGCGCCGGTTTGATCTTCGTGCACAATCTGGCGGCACAGCATCTAATACACAAGACTGTGCTCTCGGTGCTGGCGTGGATTGTGTTCGCAATCCTGCTGTGGGGCCGCTGGCGGTTTGGCTGGCGAGGCCACACCGCGATCCGCTGGACGCTGGGCGGGTTCGTGGTACTGGCGCTGGCTTATTTTGGCGACAAGCTGATACTCGAGCTGATCCTGGGCCGGCATTGGAATCTCATGTCCTGAAGAGGTGCTTCGGTTTTGCAAAACATCCCGCTCTGGTCGCTCATTGTCATCCTGGTCATCCTGCTGATGCTGTCCGCATTCTTTTCCGGCTCAGAGACAGGCCTCTACTCACTCAACCGTTATCGCCTGCGGTATCTGGCACGCATGGGTCACCGTGGCGCAGTACTTGCCAACCGGCTGTTGCAAAGGCCGGATCGCGTCATCGGTATCGTGTTGCTTGGCAATACCCTTATCAACGCGTTCGCCACCGCCGTGGCTACCCTGATCGCCTTGCGCATCGGCGGCGACAGCGCCGTGCTCGTGGCAACCATCCTGATCGCACTGCTGCTGTTGATTTTTTGTGAGGTCGCACCGAAAACCCTGGCGGCACTGCACCCGGAAAAACTCGCCTTCCCTGCCGCGTACATCTTCACGCCACTGCTCAAGATCTTCTATCCCATCGTGTGGACCGTGAATCTGATCGCCAATTCCATCCTGTGGGTGTTTGGAGTGCGCAGCAATACTGCCGGCACGCCTTCCATGAGCCAGGAGGAATTGCGCTCCGTGGTCATGGAGGCCGGTGGCCTGATACCCAAGCGCCATCAACGCATGCTGCTGAGCATCCTGGATCTGGAGAAGATCACCGTCGAGGACATCATGGTGCCGCGCAATGAGATCAACGGCATAGACTTCAGCGCGGATTGGGACGAAATCATGGCCCAGTTGCGCACCAGCCAACATACCCGTCTGCCGGTGTACGAAGGCAGCATTGACGATGTGCTGGGTTTCGTGCATGCACGCCAGTTTCTGCATTTGGTAGTGCATCAGGAGCCCACGCATGACATGTTGCGTGCCATCCTGCGGGATGTATATTTCGTTCCTGAAGGTACGTCCCTGCAGCGCCAACTGCTGAATTTCCAGGCGGCAAAGCGGCGCATCGGTCTGGTCGTGGATGAGTACGGCGACATACAGGGGCTGGTGACGCTGGAGGATATCCTGGAAGAAATCGTGGGTGAGTTCACTTCAGACCCGGCGGCGCAGAATAAGGACATATATAAGGAGTCAGACGGCAGTTACCTGGTGAATGGCAGTACCAACGTGCGCGCATTGAATCGCATCATGAACTGGAAACTGCCCACAACCGGTCCCAAGACTCTGAACGGCCTGATCCTCGAATACCTGGAGAACATTCCCCAGCCGGGCACCAGCCTGAAGCTCGCCGGATACCCGCTGGAGATCGTACAGACCACGGGCAGCACTGTAAAGACTGTGCGCATTCAACCGGCGGCAGCCAAACCCGCAAGTAATACAAGCATCCGCCCGGCCGCACAGTAACTATCAGTCTGATATACCGTTAATGCGAACTCGCCGGGCCCACTTCACTTTCTGGCATGGCGGATGAGTGCTGTTCCATGATGCACCAGTGGCCGTGCTCTTTTGCGTACACGAATGTATAACGTGCCTTCACGGTTCCCGGTTTGCCTTTATCGACCACATGGAATGTATAAATACCCGCGCGGACGGCGATATCCGGGCTGAGCACCCGTATAAAACTTTGATCAATCTGCCCGGAAGGCTTGAGCAGCAGAAAATGCTCGAAATAATCGGTAATCTCCGCACGATTGCTGCGAATCTTGTTCGAGACAGTCGGGATCAGCACGCCGCCGTGTTCGCAATATAGTGCCGCGACCTGCTCAGCTTTGCCGGTCTTGAGCGCATTGTTCCAGATAGCGAACTGCCCGGCGATGTCTGCCTTGCTTGGCCCGACGCCAGCTTTGGCAGCACACAATGATGGGGTCAGAACAACCGTCATCATCAGTAACACGGAATATATGCAGGTTTTCATAGCGCCTCCAGTGTTCATGAATAAATGGATGTTGCCAATGCCAAACGCCGCGCAGTATAACGCGCGACGCGGCAGACGGGTAAACGATAATCAAGAGCGCCACCCACGGTTCTCGGGCTGGTATGCTGCCGCCACGCGAAAGGCTTCAGGAGCGGAATATGCGCTTGGCAACATGGCATTGTAACTGTGACTTTAGGCCGACATGGTGCCCGCCATGAACACTCCACCCTCCTCCAGCTCCACCGCGCCATCACGAGCCTTGCGGCAGCGGGTCATAGTCGCCTCTACCATCGGCAACGCCTTCGAATGGTTTGATTTCACCGTCTTCGGCTTGTTCGTCCTGGTGATCGCCCGGGAAATGTTCCCTGCCGGATCGCACACCAATTCGCTGTTGCTCGGCACTGCAACTCTCGGCATCGCGTTCATCTTCCGCCCCATCGGCGGCATCGTATTCGGGGTATATGCCGACCGCGTTGGCCGCAAGACCGCCGTGGCCATCATGGTGCTGGTGATGGCGCTGGCGACTGCATGTATGGGCCTCATCCCCAGTTACGCTGCAATCGGACTCGCAGCGCCAGTGCTCGTGGTGGCCGCACGCATCCTGCAAGGGTTTTCCGCCGGCGGTGAATTCTCCAGCGCCACCGCGCTGCTGGTTGAATACGCACCGGCTGGGCGCAAGGGCTACTACGGCAGTTACCAGATGTGCTCACAAGCTCTGGCCGTGACGCTCGCGGGGTTCTCGGCATACATGCTCAGCGCTTTATTGCCGGAAGCCGCGTTGCACACTTGGGGTTGGCGCGTGCCGTTCTTGTTTGGAATCCTGGTGGGGCCAGTGGGTTTCTATATTCGCCGTCGATTGCAGGAATCGCCCGAATTTGCCGCCTACAAGCAATTGCACCCCAAGCCGACCGCTGCGAGTTTCAAAACCGGCTTCGTCACTGCGCGCGCCGCCCTACTGTGCGGTTTTGGTCTTACGGTATCCGCCACGGTATCGTTCTACGTCACCTTCATTTATATGCCGATCTTTGCGGTCAACAAACTTCACCTCAGCCTGGCACAGGCCGTTCTCCCAACGATGCTCTGTGGTGTGTTACTGGTTGTTCTGTGTCCTATCGCGGGCCATCTTTCCGACCACTGGGGACGTAAACGCATACTGGTGGCAGCCATGATTCTGTACGCGCTCGTCATGCTCACGCTCACCGCCTGGGTATTGCGCGCGCCCGGACTCAGCCGTTTCCTCACACTACAATCCGCTGCCACCTTGTGCATCGCATTCGTGTGGGGACCGTTTCCGGCCGCCGTTACCGAGTCTGTGCCGGTGGGCATACGCGCCACTGGCGTGGCCGTCATCTACAACTTTGCAGTGATGCTGTTCGGCGGCCTCGCGCCATTCTTCATCACCGCACTCATCCGTTTAACCGGGAACCCGATGGCACCCGCATTCTATGTGGCTTGCGGTGTCATCCTGTCGCTGCTGAGTTACGGTATCTGGGGACGGGATACGAGTGTGCGGCGCGATGTAACACAAAGAGCCGGTAACGCTTCGGCGTAACGATATCAGCGTTAGAGATCCAGCAGGTTCAGGGTGCTGCCGTGGGCAACGATTGGCCCGGCAGCGGCAAACCTGCCTGCTTGCACAACGCCGCAAAGCGCGGGTCGTGCCGGTAAACCAGCACGAAGGGGTCGCTGAGCAGGTTTGCAATAAGATCCTGATCGTGTTGCTTCCATGCGCGCTCCAGCCACTCGAACATTTTATCGGGTTGCTTGCGCAGCGCGTACAGATCGGCGACAAGATAGGGCTGATCCTTGCCGTACTTGGCGATGTAATCGTGCAAGGCCGCATCAGCCTGTTTGCGATCGGGACCGATCTGTTTCGCCATCGTCCGTGCCCACGGACCGTATGCCGGATCGGTTTCCTGTTTCGCATCACGCAGTGCAGCGGCTGCATCGCTGCGCAGGAGGTCGATCTGCGCCAGGTACGAATACAGCCCTGGAAAATCTGGCTGCAAGACCAGAGCCTTACGAAACGCCTGCTCGGCGGCATCGAGCTGGTGCTGCCCCAACAGGACATATCCCAGATTGGCATAAAAGCCCGTGCGCAGCGGATCGGTAGCGATGGCCTTGCGATACAACTCGACCGCTGCCTGCAATTGCCCAATTGTCTGAAGTCCTCCGGCCAGGAAATTCATGGCGGTGCCATCGTTCGGCGCCAGCGCGTACGCCCGCCGATACTCGGCCAGCGCACCCATGGCATCCCCGTCTACCGTCGCCAACAGGTAACCCCGATCCATGTGGGTATGCGCTGCATCCGGCGCCAGCGCCTGTTGCTTGTCTGCCGTCACGCGGGCCTGCGTGTACGCCTGTTGGCGCGCATCGCCGGTCAGAAAGTACGACCCCAGAATGATCCAGGCATTGGACAGCGTGCCCCAGGCATAGGCGTAGCCGGGATCGAGTTGAATAGCGCGCTGAAGGAGAGCAATGCCTTCGCGGATGGCGGTTTCGGTGGCGCGCCGGTTAAGGTCGCGCCCTTGCAGCATGAGCCGATAGGCTTCGACATTGCCGCTGGGCGGTTTGTCGTCTGAGACGATAGCGCGGCCCATCAGCTTGATCTTGAGCGCCGCGGCCACAGCCTGGCCGATCTGCGACTGGATCGCGAACACGTCCTTGAGTTGCTCGTCGTAGCTGTGTGACCACATGTTGCTGCCATCCTTGGTCCGGATCAGGCTGACGATGACGCGGATGCGCTTGCCCTGCTGGAACACCGAACCCTGAATCAGGTGTGCCACCCCCAAGGCGGCACCGATCTGCGCCGGGCTGTCCTTGGAATCACGAAAATGGAAACTGGAGTACTTGCCGATCACCTTCAGCCCGTTGATCTGGGTGAGATCGGTGATCAGTTCCTCGGACAAACCATCGGAGAAGTATTGCTGCTTCGGATCTCCGCTCATGTTGGCGAGCGGCAGCACGGCAACGGAGCTGGCTGGGATAGTGGTCCCGGCAAACGGCGCGGTCGTAACCGCGGATGCTTTGGCGGCAGCAATCGCCGCATCTTTCATATAACGCACATTGGCATGCCACAGATAGATGCCGGAGATCGTTACCAACACTACGATTACAAACGTCAGTGCACTGCCCAGCCGAAAGCGCAACCGCTGCCAGTGGGAGAACTTGTCAGGGTTTTGTTGCGAGGGCGGGATGAACATCCAGCCCAGCACCAGGGCCACCGGAAACAGCAAGGCCAAGGCGCCAATGATGTAGCGCACATCGGCACGCGACAGGCCGATGTCTGGGAACACTGCATTCGCCACCAGGATCAGGACGTAGGCAGTTACGGCATACGCACTCGCCACCCGGAATATGTGGTGGCGCTTCAAACGGGCCATCAGACTTAGTGGTTCATCCACCACCGCTGGTCTCCGGAATCTGGTTATTGTTCGCGTATTTCTTTAGCAGAGCCTGAAATCGTGAATTGTCGCGCAACACATCCCAATCTGGATCGTGCGCCAGTTGCGCCGCCGATACGAGTATGCCGTGAGGTGTCGAGAGCAGGTGGTCGAGGATCGCGATCGCCGCATCCGCCTGTCCCAATTCGGCATGAATATGCGCCATCCACAACAATGCGTTGCCGCCCGTAAACCAGTCCTTCGACTCGGGGCCTAGCTCAAGCGCCCGCTGCCCCTCGCGCAACGCATCCTGCGCTTGCCCAAGCCGGGCGTAGAAGAAGCCGAGAGAGCCGTGGAGATAGGCGTTGTCCGGGTTCCGCACAAGTTGTTGTTGTACGATCGCCGCGCAGCGCTTGTATTCCTGCTGTGCCTTGTGGCGTTGGCCGGCCGCCCAGTCGATGTCCGCGCGGAAGCATAACCTCAGGACGCTATTCTTGGCCATGGCGAGTTCGCGTCGCGCATCATCGAAATCGCGTGCATGATAGAGCGCGATGGCGTGATCATCATGATGGAACGGATTCGCCTGCACGTTGGCCGGCGCTGCTTCGATAATCGTCAACTCCCGTTGGGCGTCGCCAGTGGCCGGGTATGACAGAACATCCCGTTCACCCCAAACGAGGCCTGCGTTCGGATTCACAGATAACGCACGTTGCAGGATCCGGTCGGCCTGGTTGTAGCGGCGCAATTCCGCCAAAGGCCAGGCCAGATTCAGCATGGTTTGTATATTGCGCGGATCCACACCCAGCGCCCGGTTATACATCGCGATCGCTGCTTCGAACTGTCCCTGACTGTTGCGAATATCGCCGACCGCCGTCAGTGCTTCCGCATCCCGAGGATTCGACGCGAGGGCCGTATCGAACTCCCTGAGCGCTGCATCGAAATCGTGACGGCCCCAATAAAGGTAGTAGCCCATCGCGACGTGCGCGACAACGAGGGCGGGGTCCAATGCCAGCGCGCGTTCGGCGCTGACGCGAGACTGCTCGAACCGCGCTTTTGGGTCAACACTGCCGAATTCCATGCTAGCCAGCCATTCCTGCAGCCGGGCCAGCTGTGCCCAAGCCAAGGCGAATTGCGGATCACGCGCGATCGCCTCGCGATAGGCGGCCTCCGCTGGCTCGTAATCCTGCGCCGACCAACTGACGTGCGCGCGTGCCATGGCCGCATTGCCGCGCAACAAGGCGTCGTAAGCCTGCGGATTGTCGGTCGGCAGTTTCTGCAGACGTGCTTCCTCCGCTGGCAGCAGCTTCACTTTCAGGGCATCAGCCACCTGAGTCGCCACCTCGCTCTCCACGGTGAGCACATTGGCCAGATCGCGATCGTAGGTTTGCGCCCAAATGTGTGCGTCGGTAGCGGTATTGATCAACTGCAGATTGATGCGCACCTGGTTACCGGCTTTCTGCACGCTGCCTTCCAGCACTGTCGCCACGCCGAGTTCGGCACCCACCCGCTTCAGATCTTCCGGCTGGTTCAGGTATTTCTCAGTGGAGGTACGCGCGATTACCTTCAGCCCGTTGAGGTTAACCAGGCGCGTGATGATCTGATCCTGCATGCCGGCAGCGAAGTAGGCATTGTTCTTGTCCGCTGACAGATTCTCGAACGGCAACACGGCGATGGATTTAGCAGGAATGGACGTGGTCATAGTCGGTGCCAGCGTGGCCGAGGGTGCTTTGGTGGTCGCAACCGCCTCAGCTTTCAGATACCGCTCATTGGCATGCCACAGATAGATGCCGGAGAGCGTCACCAGCACCACGATCACTACGGTAAGCACACTTCCCAGCCGGAAGCGCAACTGCTGCCAGTGGGAGAACTTGTCGAGATTTTGTTTCGAAGGCGGGATGAACATCCAGCCCAGCACCAAGGCCACCGGAAACAGCAGCGCCAGGGCTGCGATGATGTAACGCACATCGGCGCGCGACAGACCAATGTCCGGGAATACCGCATTCGCCACCAGGATCAGGATGTAAGCGGCCACGGCATACGCACTTGCCACCCGGAATATATGGTGGCGTTTCAGGCGCGCCATGAAGCTCAGGGGTTCATCAACCACCACCGGTCTCCGAGTTCTGGTCCGTGTTCTCATATTTTTTCAGCAGCGCCTGGAAGCGCGGATCATTGCGGACCGGGTCCCAGACCGGATCGAGTGTCAGCAGGGCCGGCGAAACCGAAAGACCCGCTGGCATCGCGAGCAGTTGGCGGAGCAAATCGATGGCATGCCTGTTGTCACCGACGCGCACATACAGCTCGGCAAGATAACCGAGTATGGCGGCGCCGGTGTAGGCATCGCGACCAATTGGCATCAATTTGGCCGCCTTGCGCCCTTCGCGCACGGCCTCGCTTTTGAGTCCCAGGCCGCCATCAGCGAACCCGAGCGCCAGATGCAATTCGGCGTCGCCGGGTTGCTGAATCAGCCGCGTACGCATGCTCGCCTGCACAGCGGTGTAGTTCTGCTCCGCGTTGGTACGGTCGCCAGCGGCGGTATAGGCCCAAGCCAAAAAGAGCTGACGTGGCAACCCGACACTACTGTTGTCGAACCAGCCGGCAGCAACATCGGTGGTTGCCTTCGTGATGGCTGCGCGGAAGTCACGTGACCACCAGTCGAACCAATAAAAGCGCTGGGCGTTGCTGTTATACGCGTCGGTTCCCGGCGTCAGACCGTCGAGCGCGATGCGTAGCGGGCTGAGGTTGCCTTGCCAAAATACCTTGATATAGGCGCGAGTGACCAGTTCGTCGTCCGGATCCTGCGCCACCATCAAGGCTTGTGCGAATGCCGCATCGGCGTCGGCATAGCGGCGCAGGAAGGCATAGGTTATCGCCAGCTGATCGTACCAAATCGCACTACGTGGATCGTGCAAGGCGACTTGGTGCAAGACGGCAATCGCCTTGGCCCATTGACCCTGCCTGCGCGCGATGAAAGCAGAGAATGCTTCGACATCGGTGTTGTTGGGCATGCTCCTACGTGCCAGTTCGTTCCAGCGCAGCGCCGTGGCATAGTCGCGGTGACCGTAGTAGTAATACAAGGCCATGGCGTATTGGCCAAGACCCAGATTCGGCTGCAGGGCAAGCGCCTGATCGACGGCAGCCTTTGCGACCGCCAGCCGTGTCTTGGTGCGATCTGGCCCTTGCCAGTACAAATTCATCTCGGATACCGACAGTGCGGCGGCGGCAAGCGCGAAATGCGGATCATGCGCGAGGGCTTGTTGATACATTCTGATCGCCTGGGGCAGTTCCACAT
>JBOIBC010000025.1:0-9573 GCA_050739295.1 Gammaproteobacteria bacterium | reverse complement strand
ACTCTACTGAATAGATGCTGTGGTTAAAACACGAACACAGTCCCACGAAACTCGACAATTACAGGCTGAAGTACATGTCGAATTCCACCGGATGGGTGGTCATGCGCAGGCGCGTGACTTCCTGCATCTTGAGACCGATGTAAGCGTCAATCACATCGTCCGTGAATACACCGCCGGCTTTCAGGAAACCGCGATCCTTGTCCAGATGTTCCAGCGCCATATCCAGCGAGTAACACACCTGCGGAATGTTCTTCTCCTCTTCCGGTGGCAGGTCATAGAGATCCTTGTCCATGGCGTCACCCGGATGGACCTTGTTCTGGATGCCGTCGAGGCCGGCCAGCATCATGGCGCTGAATGCGAAGTAGGGATTGGCGGTGGCATCCGGGAAACGCACTTCGATGCGCCTCTTCTTGGGACTCGAGACATACGGGATGCGGATGGACGCGGAGCGGTTGCGGGCCGAGTAGGCCAGCATCACCGGCGCCTCGAAATGCGGCACCAGGCGTTTGTAGCTGTTGGTGCTGGCGTTGGTGAACGCGTTCAAGGCGCGCGCGTGCTTGATGAGACCGCCGATGTAATACAGCGCCAGCTCCGATAAGCCGCCGTAAAGATTGCCGCTGAACAGGTTTTTGCCGTCTTTGGCCAGCGACTGGTGCACGTGCATGCCGCTGCCGTTGTCACCCACCAGCGGTTTCGGCATGAATGTGGCGGTTTTGCCATAGGCCTGGGCCACGTTCATGACCACGTACTTGAGGATCTGCACCTCGTCGGCTTTCTTGATGAGCGTGCCGAAAGCCACACCGATCTCGCACTGGCCAGCGGTGGCGACTTCGTGATGATGCACTTCGGTCTTCAGGCCCAATTCTTCCAGGGTCAGGCACATGGCGGAACGGATGTCCTGCAGGGCATCCACCGGCGGCACCGGAAAATACCCGCCCTTGATACCGGGGCGGTGGCCGATGTTGCCGCCCTCGTACACCCGCTCGGAATTCCAGCCGGCTTCTTTGGAATCAATCTTGTAGAACGAGCCGCTGATGTCCGAACCCCAGCGAATGTCGTCGAAGATAAAAAACTCGTTCTCGGGGCCGAAGTAGGCGCTGTCGGCGATGCCGGTGGACTTGAGATAGGCTTCGGCACGTTTGGCAAGCGAACGCGGGTCACGGCCGTAGCCCTGCATGGTGGTCGGCTCGATCACATCGCAGCGCAGATTGACCGTGGGTTCCTCGAAAAACGGATCCAGCACAGCGGTGGTGGGATCCGGCATGAGGATCATGTCGGACTCATTGATGCCCTTCCAGCCGGCAATGGAGGAGCCGTCAAACATCTTGCCCTCCTCGAACAGCTCCTCATCCACACTGTGAGCCGGCGCACTCACGTGCTGCTCCTTGCCACGGCTGTCGGTAAATCGGAAATCCACGAACTTCACGCCTTCCTTGGTGATCAAATCCAATACATCTTTGGCGGTCTTGGTAGCCATGGGAGAACTCCGGGTGGGGGAAAGCTGATGTAATGCATTGCAAAATGCGTGCCAGGTTGGACCCTTATTCTCCGGCACTTTGGAAAATATATTTTGCTCAAATCCAGCTCATCTGCACCATGTTGGTGCAGATGAGCACCAAAGGAAGCCGCCAATGCTTGTGCAAGCCCGTCCATGAAGAGGCTATACTCTGCGGCCTTTGAGCCGGGCGGGACGCCAGCCGTTATCCTACAAAAATGAGCGCCAGAACCCCCGCGACCTTCCAAGACCTGATCCTCGCGATGCAGCAATACTGGGTCCGCCAAGGCTGCGTGCTGCTCCAGCCGCTGGACATGGAAGTGGGCGCGGGCACCTTTCATCCGGCCACCTTCCTGCGGGCCATCGGTCCCGAGCCTTGGAGCGCGGCCTACGTGCAACCCAGCCGCCGGCCCACCGACGGCCGCTACGGCGAAAATCCAAACCGCCTGCAGCACTACTACCAGTTCCAGGTCATCATCAAACCCTCGCCGGATGATTTTCAGGATCTGTATCTGAACTCTCTCAAAGCGCTGGGCATTGATCCCTTGGTACATGACATCCGTTTCGTGGAAGACAACTGGGAATCGCCCACGCTCGGCGCCTGGGGACTCGGCTGGGAAGTGTGGCTGAATGGCATGGAAGTAAGCCAGTTCACTTATTTCCAGCAGGTGGGCGGCCTCGAATGCCGGCCGGTGTCTGGCGAGATCACCTACGGTCTCGAACGCATCGCCATGTATCTACAAGTCGTGGAAAACGTATTCGATCTGGTGTGGACCGACGGTCCGCTTGGCCGGGTCAAGTACGGCGATGTATTTCACCAGAATGAGGTGGAGCAATCCAAATACAATTTCGAGGAAGCGAACACCCAAAGCCTGTTTGCCTGGTTCGACACTTGCGAACAGGAATGCGTGCGACTGCTGGAAAAAAATCTGCCCCTTCCCGCCTATGAACAAGTTCTCAGGGCTTCGCATACGTTCAATCTGCTGGATGCACGCCACGCCATTTCCGTGACCGAACGCCAGCGTTTTATTCTGCGGGTACGCGCGCTCGCCCGTGCCGTGGCTGAAACTTATTACCAGAGCCGTGAAGTTCTGGGGTTTCCGCTGTTGAAGCAGCCAAAGAAGCGGCGCACCCATGGCTGAAACCAAACCATTCCTGGTTGAAATCGGCACCGAGGAATTGCCGCCGAAGTCACTCGCCAATTTGGCAAAGGCTTTTCATGATGGAATTTTGAGTGGTCTCGAAGACGCCAAACTATTCATTCCCCCGGTACCAATAATACAAGGCGAAAGATACTTCTCGCCGCGGCGGCTTGCCCTCTATCTACCGAAAATTCTTCTCAAACAAAAAGACCGAATCGAAGAGCGCCTTGGTCCGGTAGTGAGCGCCGCCTTCGATCAGCAGGGCAGACCCACGAAAGCTGCGGAAGGATTCGCCAAATCCTGTGGCGTGACTGTCGGTCAGTTACAGCGCCGCGCTACGGAAAAAGGCGAGCGTCTCGCCTATACACTCAAACTCAAGGGCAAACCTGCGGCTGAATTGTTGCCGCAGATCGTGGCCGACTCCCTGACAAAACTTCCTGTCCCGAAGCGCATGCGTTGGGGCGCGGGTGACGCCCAGTTCGTGCGGCCGGTGCACTGGGTCGTGATGCTGCTGGGCGAACGCACGCTCAAAGCCACCATTCTTGGTGTGACGGCAGGTAACAAAACGCACGGACATCGTTTCCATCATCCGGGGGCGATTGTCATCAAACACCCGGCGGAATACCGCAAGCTGCTGGAGAAAACCGGCAGGGTCCTGGTGGAAGATGCACGCGGCCGTCTCAAGGCAAAAATCAAAATCCTGGTGGAAAAAGAAGCCACCCGGCTAAAAGGCCGCGCACAACTGGACGAAGCCTTGCTGGAAGAAGTGGCTTCGCTGGTTGAATGGCCGGTGCCGGTCACCGGCAGTTTCGATGAAAAATTCCTGGCACTGCCCGACGAGGTGATCGTGGCGGTGCTGCAAACCCAGCAGCGTTATTTTCCGTTGCTCAAAAAGAATGGAAGCCTGCTGCCAAACTTCGTTACGCTCTCCAACATTAAAAGCAAACAGCCCCGAGAAATCCGTCGCGGCAATGAGCGCGTCATCGGGCCACGACTCGCGGATGCCATGTTTTTCTGGGACACCGACCGCGCACGGCGGATGGACAGCCGCGTTGACGAACTGGATCGGGTCACGTTCCAGAAAGAGCTTGGCAGTATCGGCGACAAATCCCGGCGCGTGGTAAAGCTCGCGAAGAAAATCGCTCAAGACATCGGCAGCAATCCAGCGCTGGCGGAACGTGCCGCAAAACTCGCTAAATGTGATTTGCTCACCGGCATGGTGGGCGAGTTCCCAGAGTTACAAGGCATCATGGGCGGCTACTACGCCCAGCACGACGGTGAGACCGCGGAAGTGTGCGCGGCTATCGCCGAGCAATATCGGCCACGATTTGCAGGCGACGCGCTGCCGAAAACCCTGACTGGCCAGGCCTTGGCCATTGCCGACAAGCTGGACACCATCACCGGCATCTTCGCCATCGGCCAAAAACCCACCGGAGACAAGGATCCTTTCGCGCTGCGCCGCGCGGGACTGGGTTTGCTGCGCATCATTATTGAATCCAGGCTGGATCTGGATCTGGTGGAGCTGATCCGCACGGCGCTTGCGAACCAAAGTACCCAAGACAGGGCCGTACAGCCGCTGTTGACCGAGGTGCGCGAATTCCTGCTGGAACGGCTGCGTGCTTATTATCTGGAAACCGGCATCCGTGCCGATGTGTTCGAGGCGGTGCGCGCCAAAAACCCTACTCGACCGCTGGATTTTCATGCCCGCATTCAAGCGGTGAATTCTTTTCTGACCCTGCCCGAAGCGGCCAGCCTTGCGGCCGCCAACAAACGCATCGCCAACATCCTGCGTCAGGCGGACGGAAAGCCAACGCGTGAGGTACAGCCGGAAAACCTGCGCGAGCCGGCGGAACAGTTATTGCACGAGAAAGTAGTCGGGCTCCGGCGTGACATCCGGCCGCTGATTGCCAAAGGCGATTACGCGCACACGCTCAGAAAACTGGCGGCGCTACGTATGCCGGTGGACCAGTTTTTCGACAAGGTACTGGTGATGGATCCGGATACCGAGTTGCGCAGTAATCGTCTTGCACTATTGGCTGGGCTTTCGGCCTTGTTTCTCGACACCGCCGATCTGTCGCTCATTCAGGTGGACTGATGCGGCTGGTCATCCTGGACCGTGACGGTGTCATCAATTATGAATCCGACGCCTATATCAAATCCCCCGACGAGTGGCTTCCCATTCCCGGCAGTCTCGACGCCATCGCGCGGCTGAATCATGGCGGCTACACCGTGGTGGTGGCCACCAACCAGGCAGGCGTGGGCCGCGGCTTGTTCGATCTCGCCATGTTGGAAGCGATCCACCGCAAGATGACTGTTGCCATCGAAGCAGCCGGCGGCAGGTTGGGTGGCATCTTCGTCTGTCCACATCACCCCGACGATCAATGCGATTGCCGTAAACCCAAAACGGGCTTATTCAAGCAGATTGCCGAACGGTTTCAGATCAGCCTGCACAGTGTGCCGGTGATCGGTGATTCGCTGAAAGACATCGAAGCAGCCGAAGCTGTGGGTGCCCGTCCGATTTTGGTCCGCACCGGCTATGGCGAAAAAACCTGGGAGAGTCTGGCTGACAAACGTCGGGTGGAAGTGTTCGCCGATCTGGCAGCAGCCGCTGCCCATCTGTTAGAAGGGGTGCCGCCGTGATCTGGCTGCGCTCGCTGTTCTACAACATCTTCATGGTGCTCACGGCCGGGTTATTCAGTATTCCCGTGGCTCTGGGCGCGCCGTTTCCCCTTGGCAAGCGCTTCGGTCATTGGGTCGCACGCCAGTGGGTACGCTGGCAGTTTTCCATGCTCAAGCATGTGTGCCGGCTGACGTATCAGGTGCAAGGTCTGGAGAACATTCCGCGAGAAAACGCCATCACCTACTGGAAACACCAGTCCACCTGGGAAACCATGGCGCAGTTGCTGATCTTCCCGGCCCAGAGCTGGGTGCTTAAACGCGAATTGCTGTGGCTGCCGCTGGTGGGCCAGGCCATTTATGCGCTCGAACCCATTGCCATCAATCGCAAAGCCGGTCATTCCGCCGTAAAACAGGTCCTGGAAATGGGTCAGCAGCGTCTGAAAGCCGGATTGTGGATGGCGATTTTTCCGGAGGGCACGCGCATGCCGCCCGGCACCACGCGCCGCTATGGCTTGTCGGGCGCGTTGCTGGCAAAACAAACCGGACGGCCCATCATACCGGTGGCCCACAATGCCGGGGATTTCTGGAAGCGCAATGCGTTTTTGAAATATCCCGGCACGGTGCAGGTGCGTATCGGCAAGCCCGTGTACGCAAATGACCGCCCACCGGAAGAAGTGAACGCCGAAATCCAGAACTGGATCGAAGCTCAAATGAAAGAAATCAGCCCGGATTATTCAGTGCGTTAGAACTTCAGATATCAAGATTCGCCACTTCCAGGGCATTTTTCTCGATGAATTCCCGGCGCGGTTCCACGGCATCACCCATGAGCGTGGTGAACACGTCGTCGGCGCTGCGCGCGTCCTCCACGC
Source organism: Gammaproteobacteria bacterium (assembly GCA_050739295.1). Taxonomy (GTDB): domain Bacteria; phylum Pseudomonadota; class Gammaproteobacteria; order Natronospirales; family REEB76; genus REEB76. Next base: position 3,448 of record JBOIBC010000025.1, on the reverse strand, counting down.
GCACCTTGAACAGACGGCGCGTCTCCGTATTCATGGTGGTTTCCCACAACTGGTCGGGGTTCATCTCGCCCAGTCCCTTGTAACGCTGGATAGCCTGGCCGCGCTTGGCCTCATCAAGCAGCCAGTTCATGGTCTGTTTGAAACTCGCGACTTCCTGACGGCGTTCGCCGCGGATCACATACGCACCTTCGCCGATGAGTCCATCCAGTTGCTGTGCAAGCGCGGCGATGCTCTTGTACTCGCCGGAAGCAAAAAATTCACGGTGAATCAGCTTGTCGCTGGAAAGTCCGTGATGAGTGCGCGTGATTTTCAGGCTGGGCACTTCGCGGCTGATGTCTTTGTGGAGCGCCACGCGATAACGTGTTCCACCGTCGTCGTCGGCGTTCAGGCGTTCTTCCAAAGTCTTGGCCCAATCTGCAAGCCACGCGGCGTCACTGAATTTGTCGATAGTCATAGCCGGCATATACAGCATTTTTTCCAACACGCGTTCGTCGTAACGGCGGGTCCAGCGTCGTGTCATGGCCAGCACTTCCAGGTATTTTGCCGCGAGCGTTTCGAGCGCCGCGCTGCTCATAGCGGGCGCTGTTGCGTTCACGTGCAGCCGGGCATCCTCGGTGGCGGAATGCAGCAGCAAGGCGGTAAGTTCCAGGTCATCCTTCACGTACTGTTCCTGCTTGCCGCGCTTCACTTTGTAAAGCGGGGGTTGCGCAATGTAAATGTGGCCGCGGGAGATAAGTTCCGGCATTTGACGGTAAAAGAAGGTGAGTAACAAGGTGCGGATATGTGCGCCGTCCACGTCGGCATCGGTCATGATGATAATGCGGTGATAGCGCAACTTTTCTATGTTGAACTCTTCCTTGCCGATGCCGCAACCGAGTGCGGTGATAAGGGTGCCCACTTCCGCTGATGACAGCATCTTGTCGAAACGCGCTTTTTCCACGTTCAGAATCTTGCCCTTGAGCGGCAGGATCGCCTGATATTTGCGGTCGCGGCCCTGCTTGGCGGAACCGCCGGCCGAGTCGCCCTCCACCAGGAATAATTCAGACAAGGCAGGATCACGTTCCTGACAATCAGCGAGTTTGCCTGGCAGGCCAGCTATGTCCAGTGCACCCTTGCGGCGCGTCATCTCGCGGGCCTTGCGCGCCGCTTCGCGGGCGCGCGCCGCATCTATGACCTTGCCGATGATGATTTTCGCTTCGCCGGGTTTTTCCAGCAGAAACTCCTGGAATTTTTCCGCCATGAGGGATTCCACCACTGCCTTGACTTCGGATGAAACCAGTTTGTCCTTGGTCTGAGAGGAGAATTTTGGATCCGGTAATTTCACGGACAGAATGGCGGTCAAACCCTCGCGCGCGTCATCGCCGGTCATGGGGATTTTTTCCTTCTTCAACCGGCTTTCAGTCTCGATGTAATTGTTGATGGTACGCGTGAGTGCTGCGCGAAAACCGGCAAGGTGCGTACCGCCGTCCCGCTGCGGGATGTTATTGGTGAAGCAGTACACGGTTTCCTGATAGGAATCGTTCCACTGCAATGCGATCTCAACCGTTGTGCGTTCGCGCTCGACAAGAAAATAAAATACGGTTTCGTGCAAAGCGGTCTTGTTGCGATTCAGATGTTGTACGAACGCCTTGATGCCGCCCTGGTACTGGAATACATCGTGTTTATCGGCGCGCTGGTCATTCAGGATGATACGCACGCCGGAATTAAGAAATGACAGTTCCTGCAGACGCCGCGACAGAGTTTCATAATTGAACTGTATGTGGGTGAAAACCTTGGCACTGGGTTTGAACCGAATTTCCGTGCCGTTACCCTGAGCTTTGCCGACGGCTTTCAGTGAATAGACAGGATCGCCATTGCGATACTCCTGTTCATGTAGTTTTCCATCCCGCTTGATGAGCAGATGCAGATGTTCGGATAGGGCGTTGACGACCGATACGCCAACGCCATGCAGCCCCCCTGCCACTTTGTAGGAATTGTCGTCGAACTTACCGCCGGCATGCAGCACAGTCATGATAACCTCAGCCGCCGAACGGCCCTCTTCCTTATGTAAATCTACCGGGATACCGCGGCCATTATCGATGACCGTGACTGACTCATCTTCATGAATTGTAACTGAAATTTCCGTGCAATAGCCTGCCAGAGCCTCGTCAATGGAGTTGTCCACCACCTCAAAAACCATGTGGTGAAGCCCGGTGCCGTCATCGGTATCACCGATGTACATTCCGGGGCGTTTACGGACGGCATCAAGTCCTTTCAAGACCTTGATATTATTGGAATCGTAGCGCTTGTTGTCGGTCATAAAAGGGGTCCAAAAATGACTGTGGATTATACCATTTCGTGGATTTCGCCCTGTTTCACGTGGAACACCTTGGACGCGCGTGCGGCAATCAGAGACGGCGGATCAATAGCGGTTATGAAAGCTTGGGCACCGGCTTCTTCAATCCTCCCCACGAAACGGGCTAAATGACTCTCGTCCAGTTCGGCTGCCAGATCATCCAGTAACAAGGTACATGGACGGCCTGTTAACTCCTTATAAACGGCGGTCTGGGCCAATAACAAAGCACCCGCCAAAGATTTCTCTTGCCCGCGGGATACCCGTTCTTGGGCAATTTTTCCATCCACTTTGATCAACAATTCTGCGCGGTGAGGCCCGAGCCGCGTCATGCCCGCTTGGCGATCCCGTTGCGCCCCACCCCGAATGGCATCTGACAATGCTTGGTCTTCCGCCCAGCCAGACCAATATTCCAGAGTAATGTCCATCCCACCTAATGCTTGCCCTGCCCATACGACAGCGATCGCAGTCAGGCTGGCCAGATATTGGCGCCGAAGCCTATCCAGAGTCTCGCCTGCCGCAATCAACTCACCATCCCAGCTTTCCACTTCACGAGGGGGTTTACCCGCACGCAACAAGGCATTGCGTTGACGGAGTGCCTGCTGATATCGGCGCCAGATTGGAAGAAAAGTCGGTTCCACGTGAAACACGCCCCAATCCAGGAATTGCCTGCGCTGCCTGGGCGCGCCCCGAATAAGTTGGTGAACCTGGTTATCCACCAATTGCACCGGAAAAATCTCAGCCAACTGCGCCAGACTCTCTGGAGCTTGACCGGCGATTCTGGCCCGTAATTGGCCACACTCCCGGGCCAGCCCGATGGAGACGGGGCCAGAGGTACTGGTCACTTTACCGACGACCTGAAACCCCTGGGCCGCCTCGTGGGTAGCAGTCTCAAGCTTGGCTGTCCGAAAGGAGCGTCCTCGGCTCAAAAGAAAAATAGCTTCCAGCAAACTCGTTTTGCCGGATGCATTTTCACCGATGGTCAGGTTGAAGTTGGGGGAAAATTCGAGGTCAGCAGCATGAAAACAACGGAAACCCCGTAACGACAGGCTTTGCAAGCCCATAATGACTGCTGGTCAGAGCCGCATGGGCATAACGACGTAACGGCAATGCTCA
>JBOIBC010000024.1:0-9898 GCA_050739295.1 Gammaproteobacteria bacterium | reverse complement strand
GTCCCACCGGGCGCGAATCGGATCGCTGGATTGATTTCAACTTCTTCGGCCACCAGATCGTTGCCCATCTCGCACCCTTCGAGTCCGATGCCATTACCAATCCGGTGGATGGAGAAAATGTACCGGTGCGCCATTTCGGTGTCATCCTGGAATGGGATCAATGGCATACACTGGCGAGGAAGCTCAAGGATGCGGGCATGAAATTCATCATCGAACCGGGTATCCGCTTCAAGGGTCAGGTGGGCGAACAGGCGACCATGTTTCTGAAGGACCCCAGCAACAACACGCTGGAATTCAAATCGTTCCGGGATCCTAAACAAATATTCCGCAATAAATAGAACCCGATTGTTAATATGATTCCAGCATTGGTATTTACGGGGAGTACTAATAAATGATTCCCATTTTTAAGAAATCAATAGATATTGACGTTATCGCTACCGAAATTGTCACTGTATTAGCCAAAGACAGATCTTCCTTTAAGAAAGAACTCCTAGGTATATACAAGTCTCAACAAGATATCGAAACTGTTGGTTTCTTATATGCAATATCTGCATATTCCATCACGGTAACAGAGTGCTCTGATAAAGAAAAACTGATGTTCATGGCTGCACTTGCAAAGCAATTCGCAAAAGAAATTGGGTTATCGAAAAATAATATTAATTACTTACTCGATCAATGGACAAAATATCAGGCATCTTTAAACACTGACTATAGTTTGGATTTTTTAGCAAAAAATAACTGTCTTATATCCGTAAATGGAAAACAACATATAAATTATCCAATGCTTATTTGGCTAGAATATTTGAAGATCAGAGGTGTACAACAAAATAATTCGTTTTTCATCGTAGCACAGACATACATACTGTCATTATTTGTTAATACAACTAAATTCATTAGAGAATATTTAAAGAAATATAAAATCAACTATGCAGCATACGGTGCAAACTGGTTAGAACTTATCCCTCTAGTGCATGAACCCGAAGAAAAACAACTACAAGATATTTTCAAGGATTGTCAAAATGACTTTGGTCATGTGGTTCTCGAAAAAATTACGAGCGGACTGAGTTGTGATCAGTTACCAAATGGAACCGGTGATTTAGGAACTTTATTAAATCCGATTCCGGTAAATGGCATACATGGTGAGATCAAATATTTAGCAAAACTACGGGGTTTGACTGGAAAGCCGGTGTTATTTCACCGACTAGCTTCATTTGATTCAGAAACATGTAATGATCCCGTTGATGGGTATGAAACTGTTTGTACAGACGGAACACAGTGGAATACACTTTATTTCGATATGTATCATCCACGTAGATCAAATCTTGCCCCTAAAGGATACGTTCTAAATCCTTATAGTCCTTCTCTTAAAGAGGACGCTTATTTGGGATTGGGAGTAGATTTCCATGTTGATAATTTTCCCTATGGCTTACCTGATGCTATCTCCACCTTTTTCCAACCTGAACTTGTATCAAAGAAAATAGCGGGGATGGTTGATGGCTTTCTTAAACAGTCCGATTTTTCGAAACGCGAATCGCAAACATAACTCCTCGGTATTCATTCCCATTGGATGTCGCCGAGCACTGGACTGAATGAGGAAACGGCCGCGTAGCGGGCGAAGCCAGGATGGCGAGCCTTCGCAGCGGCACAGGGATGTGCCGTCTGCGAAGCCCCGAGTGAGGGAAGCGCGCAGGTAACCGTGAAGCGGCGGCATCCCGGGGGCGTGTTTCTTTTCGCCCATTTTCTTTGCACGCCCAAAGAAAATGGGCTCGTCGTGCGGGGGCGAAACCCCGCTATCTATCTCTGACCGTGGCCGAAGACCACACAACACCCCTCACCCTTCCCTCTCCCCCAATTGAATTGGGGGAGAGGGGACAAGGAAATTACCCTTTGACCCTATCCAGCCACACCGCCAATCCCTTGGCATTCAAATCAACATCCATGGCCAGCCACGAATCCACCGTGGCCTGGTCCAGCGTGCAGCCGTGTTCACGCGCGCGCTGCACCAGGTAGGCGTGCATAAATATCTTCATGCAGGTGATGCGTTGCTCACCTGCGTTCGCACAAGAGCGGGCGATCTGCACATAGGCATCAAGGCAGGTATGCATGTCGGCGGCAAGCCGCGACAATTCTGTGACCCGGCTGTAATGTGTGAGGAAAACCGCGTTCGGCTGGTAGGACATGATGCGGTCCAGGGAGGCATGCGCCTGATCCGGGTCGAAGTGCACCGGCGTGGTGGCGGGAAAGACGAACGCACCCATGCGGGTATCGAAGACCCGGTAGGAAATACCAAAACTGTCGCCGGTGAACACGCTGTCACTGTCCACATCCACGATGCAATAGTGGTGCAGCGCGTGGCCCGGTGTGTGGATGCACAGGAATTCGCTGCCGTTAAGCCGGAAACGTGCATTGTCCTGCACTTCGACGATGCGCTTTGCGGAAATCGGTGGGATTTCGCCATAGAGACGCGCGAATTCGGCGTCGCCGTACACGGCCTTGGTGCCGGCAATGAGTTTTTCCGGATTGGCCAGATGCGCCGCGCCGCGCGGATGCACCAGCGCTTTCGCGTTGGGCAAATGCTTCATCAATTCGCCCGCGCCGCCGGCGTGATCCAGATGCACGTGGGTGAGGAACACGTATTCCACGTCGGCAGGTTGGAGATTTTTCGTAGTGAGTGCCTGTAACAAAAGCGGCACGGAATGCGTGGTGCCGGTGTCCACGAACGCAGCACGACCGCCACGCACGATGAGATGACTGGCATCCAGCCGCGGACGCACATAATCCGTGTCAATGGCGCTGATGCCGTGGTCAAAGTCGCAGAGCGCAGGCAACGTGGGCATGGTCATCAAGCCAGCTTAGCGAGTAACCGAAAGGGATTTGGTGTTGCTTCGTGTGCCAGCAGGCTCACAATGCAGCCTGCAAATCGGCGCGCAGTTGTTTGTCTTCCGGTACGGTCTTGGGCGAATAGCGTTTGACGATCTTGCCATCCTTGCCGATCAGGAACTTCTCGAAATTCCACTGAATGTCGGCACCACCGGTCCAGTCCTTGAGCCATTTGTATAAAGGATGCGCACCGGCGCCATTCACCTCGATCTTGCCGGTGAGGGGAAAACTCACGTCGTAGTTCACTTGGCAAAACTGCTTGATCTGCGCTTCCGTGCCCGGCTCCTGCTGGCCGAACTGGTTGCAGGGCAGGCCCAGCACCACGAAGTTCCTATCCTTGAACTCACGGTAGAGTTTTTCCAGTCCCGCGTATTGGGGTGTCAGGCCGCATTCACTGGCGACGTTCACCACCAGCACCGTCTTGCCCTTGAATTCCTTGAGGGCTTGGTCCTGTCCATCTATGGTCTTGAGCTTGAAATCATGAAAACTCGGCATGGAAGGCTCCTGTGCAACAGGCACGGTGATTGAAGATGGCTGTGGAGATTTTGCGCCACGCAAGCCGCGAATGACAATGCCCACAAAAATAATAATCACGAATCCGCCGAGCTGCCAGGCCCAGCCGATTTGCGGGAACAGCATCAGTACGAAGCCGACGATGCCGGCGGCGGCGGCGGGAACCAGCACCCAACCACGCAGCACAAAAACATCCACGATTCCCAGCACGATGGCCAGCAGCCACCAGTCGAGAAAACTCAGCGACTCGAGAAAATACAGGACTGGATTCATGCGCCGCAGGTAATAAAACGCGTCATGGCGATTATGATAGGCGTCAGGATACGGCAGGGGCAATCCACCAGCGGTGATCGCGCATCCATGATGCTAGTCTCCGACATGACCATCCCTCGGATAGGCAGCTAAACGTGGGGTGGACTATATCAGCGCGCGAGCAACGGTGCCTGAAACGAGCCCGTGAAAAACGGCCTGCTCAGGTACTCCACTGCACCATCTTCATGAAATCCTGTGCAATGGGCTGCATGGGCGTGGGATTGTTGGCGATAATCGCAATGCTGCCCTTTCCGGACGGCAGGATTACGCCGATAAAACCTTCCTCATTGAAGTGCGTGGGTTTGGTCACGTGGATGTGCGGCAGCAACAGTACCGTCACCGGACCATCTTTGCCGCGCACCACCAGGTGCGCCACCATCTCACCCCGGAACGAGCAGGCACGGGCGTAGGTAATATCATCCATGGTGCCATGCATGCTGATACCCGTTTGTGTCAACACTCCGGTCACGAAACTCACATCGCGAATCGCGGGACGATCCGGATCCAGCGCATCAGATTCCTGCGGGTTCATCACATGCGCCACAAGCGCCTTGCCCAGCATCGCCGGAGAATTCTGCCGGTATTGCCATACACCGACGCCCACGACTACTGCCAGCACTATGGCCGCAGCGGCCGCAAACCAGGTGTTGTAACTGCGCCGCGGCGCCGGACGGAATTCCGCGCGGAACACGATGCGTGCTTCCAAGTCCTTGGGAACCTCAATCGCCAGTGCCCGTTCCACATGGGAATCGAGCGCCAGCATGTCCTTGAGAAACGCAGCGCAACCGGCACAGACCTTGCAATGCTCAAGAATCCACGCGTCGCGGCGCTGCGGCTCGGCACCGAGAATGCGTCGCACTTCGAGACAACTGATATTGGTATTCATGATGTACTTTCCATCCACTGGGCAGCGTTGCCGCCCAACAGTTCACGTAACTGGTTGCGGGCGCGGAACAACCGCGTCAGCACCGCACCTTGTGTAAGATTCAGCAATTCCGCGATCTCCTGGGTGGTGCAACCCAGAAGCACTTGCAGCACCAGCGGTTCGCGGTATTCCGGTTCCAGCTTGTGCATGGCGCGGCGCACATCCTGCACGTCGGTGTCGTCACCGCCGACACGCGCTTGCGGGTCCGCGAGCGGCAGCTCGTGGATGTCCACACTCTGCTTGCGCCGGGACAGTTCGCGGGCAAATTCATGCCGCAGGATGGTAATGAGCCATTGGCGCGCGGCGCTCTCATCATGCAACTGGTCCAAAGAGCGCCAGGCACGCAACAGGGTTTCCTGCACCAGATCGTCGGCCAGACTACGGTCGCGGCACAGCCACCAAGCGTAGCGGTACAGGCCCGGCACCTGGGCCCGCGCCAGAATCTCGAAACGGTGCTGACGAACTGCCATGGACTCAAGACCTGTCCTGAGGAAGGTTTATTACCGCGACACACCGGATTCCACGTCCGGCTGCGGTCCTGACTGCAAGTATAATCGTCCCATCCACCCCGGCTATTGCCTCCCCATGAGGACACTTACGATGAACCAATCCCGGCTGATGACGGTCGCGGCCCTGTGCTTGGCGGCATTGGGCACGGTGGCGCAGGCGCAATCCTACAATCCGGCGCTGTTCTCGCAAATGCAGTGGCGCGCCATCGGACCCCTGCGCGGCGGCCGTACCCGGGCCGTGTCCGGGGTAGCAAGCGAGCCCAACGTCTTCTACTTCGGCGCGGACGACGGCGGAGTGTGGAAATCCACCGATTACGGCAATTCCTGGAAGCCGATCTTCGATCAGGAGCCCACCGGCTCCATCGGCGCGCTGGCGGTGGCGCCTTCGGATCCGAACGTTATTTACGTGGGTACCGGCGAAGGCAACATCCGGCCAGACCAAGCCACCGGCATGGGGGTTTATAAATCCACAGATGCCGGCAAGACCTGGACGTTCATCGGTTTACGGGAAACGGAAGACATCTCTCAGATCACTGTAGATCCACACGATGCGAATCGGGTCTTCGTGGCCGCGCTGGGTCACGTGTACGGATCGAACCCTGAGCGCGGAATTTTCCGTTCCACCGACGGCGGCAAGACCTGGCAAAAGGTGCTGTACAAGGACGCATATACCAGCGGCGAGGACGTGGAAATTGACCCGGCGAACCCGAATATCGTGTACGCCTCGCTCTGGCAACAACAGGAAGCACCATGGGAAAACGGCTCGTTTGAAGGCACCACGGGCGGCTTGTTCAAATCCACGGATGGCGGCAACACCTGGATGCCGCTTACCAAAGGTTTGCCGAACGTAATCCAAATCACGCTGCGGATCGCACCGAGCAATCCGAGCCGACTGTATGCAGCGGTGGCAAGCAAGAAGGGCGTGGGTATTTACCGCTCCGACGATGCGGGCGCGAACTGGTATCAAGTCACCAAGGATCCGCGTCCAGCGGCGCGCATTGGCGGCGGTGATTTGCCGGTGCTGGCGGTGGATCCGAAAAATCCCGACATCGTGTACAGCGACACACCGGTGTTGTGGCAGTCCATTGATGGCGGCAAAACCTGGCGGGGTTTCCGCGGCGCGCCGGGCGGCGACGATTATCAGCAGACCTGGATCAACCCGAACAATCCCGCGATCATGGTAGTGGCGAGCGACCAGGGCACCATCGTCACGGTGAACGCAGGCAAGACCTGGAGTTCCTGGTACAACCAGCCCACCGCGGCCATGTACAAAGTGGGCATTGACGATACCTGGCCGTACCGCGTGTGCGGCGGCCAGCAGGACAGCGGTTCGGCCTGCGTGTTGAGCCGCGGCAATGACGGCGAGCTCACGGCGCACGACTGGCATCCGGCCGGTATCGAGGAATACGGCGGTGCGGCGCCTGATCCGCTGCATCCGAATCTTGTCTATGGCGGCAAGGTCACGGTATATAACCGTGACACTGGTCAGATAGCGGAAGTCGGCCCCAAAGCGCTGCACTCAAAAGACTACCGCGTACTGCGCACCATGCCCTTGCAGTTTTCGCCACTGGATCCACATCGGCTGTATTTTGCCTCGAACGTAGTGTGGCAGACGGATGACGGCGGCCAACATTGGACACAAATCAGCCCAGACCTGACTCGCAAGACCTGGCTGGTGCCGGCCAATGTCGGCAAGTACAAAGGTAGCAAGAACGCCAAACCGACGGACCGAGGCGTGGTGTATGCACTCGCGCCTTCGCCGCTCAACATCAACACGATCTGGGCCGGTACCGATGACGGTCTGGTCTGGGTCACCCGCGATGGCGGTCAGCGGTGGCGCAACGTCACGCCGCCGCAGATGAAGCCGTGGTGGAAGGTGTTTGCCCTGGAGGCGAGTCACTTCGATCCGAACACAGTGTATGCCGCCATCAACACCATGCGTCTGGACGACATGCGGCCGCATCTGTTCCGTAGCACGGACGGCGGCAAGCACTGGGTCGCAATCGACAACGGTCTTGCAGATGATGCCACCACCAACGTGGTGCGTGAGGATCCGAAAACCAGGGGACTGTTGTTCGCCGGCACCGAAACCCAGACATACGTATCGTTTGATAACGGTGATTACTGGCAATCGTTACGTCTGAACATGCCAGCCATCTCGGTGCGCGATTTGCAAATCAAGGATGACGATCTGGTGGCCGCAACCCATGGGCGTGGTTTCTGGGTGTTGGACGACATCACGCCATTGCGGCAGATTGATGAGCAGGTGGCGCACGCGCCCGTGACTTTGTACAAACCGGAACTCGCCACGCGCGTACGCTGGGACATGAATCCACCGACGCCGTGGCGCATGCCGGCGCTGTCTAACCCGCCGCCCGGCGCCATCATTGATTATTACTTGGCAAGCAACGTCATCGGTCCGGTCACGCTCGACATTCTCGACGCCAACGGCAAACTGGTGCGGCATTTTTCCAGCGCGAATCCGGTCAAACCGCTGGATCCGGCGAAATTGGATGTGCCCGACTGGTGGCCGCGTCCGCCCATGAATCTGTCTACTCAGGTCGGCATGCACCGCTTCGTCTGGGACATGCACTACCCACCCATGCCCGGCGCACTCCAGTTCCTGGATGACGGTCAGGCGGTGATCTACAACACGCCGGTCATCGCGAGTTCGCCCTGGATCATGCCGGGTAGCTACTCCGCGAAACTGACGGTGGATGGTCGCAGTTACAGTCAACCGCTCGCCGTGCGCATGGATCCGCGTGTAACAACGCCGATGGCCGCATTGCAGCAGCAGTTCGATCTCTCGATGCGTGCCTACAGCGAAAGCATCGCAGCGACTGAGGCGCTGCAGCAAATCCACGCTCTGCAACAGCAAATCAAGGCCCGCGAAAAACAACACGGTACGTTGAAAGCCTTGACTGCCTACAGCAAACAACTGGAAACGCTCACCGGACCGCCGGCATCGCCGTTCGCGTATTTCTTCGGCTTCCACGGTCCTGCAAATCTCATCAGCGTCGGCTTTTCGCTGCAGATGCTGTTGAACCGCATGCAGGATGCCGACCGGGCACCGACTGCCGCCGACGTAACCGCACTCGACAAAACCAGCCAGGAAATGCAAACGCTGCTGACACGCTGGACTACACTCAAGAACCAAACGCCGACGGCCATCAACAACTGAGCAGCGTTCCTTTTTCCAATTCGGGGCAGCGCCGCATTTTTCGGCGGATGGAACTGTGCATCGACGGTCCATGATCACGCGCCGCATAACCCCATCGGGCTATGTTGAGTGTATGTCCCAAAGCCTATGCAAGGGGAATGAGGAACGAGTGATTTCAATTCAAGATGCTAACGTCGTGCCTGTACTGCCGCCGACCGTGGATAACGTTGACGATGAGGATTGAGCCTTCACGTAGTTGATAGACGATCCGATAGCTGAACATGAAGCGCTCGCGTATATCCTCGCGCTCAAGCTCCGGCACCACTCGCCCGAGTCGTGGAAACTTTGGAAGGTTGCGTGTCAGCGCAGTGATTTTGTCAACGACGGCGGCAGCGTAGCGCGGTGAGTCGCGTTCGATATATTCTGCTATGGCTTTGAGATCGTCGGATGCCTCATCGGACCAGATTACGCAGTAAGCCATTTAGCCAGCCGCTTTTCAACTTCTTCCTGAGTGAGCGTGCGGCCAGCATCTGCATCTGCCAAGCCACGTTTGATTTTTTCAATCACGTAGAGTCCGTATTGCACGTCTTCAAGTGTGCTGCCTTCCGGCAGGCGCTTAAGCAGAGATTCTACTTCCTCTTTTACGGCACTCATCGTCTGATTTCCAAGAACTGACAACCAGATTCTACCCTGCGCCCATGCCTTCTTCCACCACCTCCCGGTGTCAGGGCGGCCAGCAGATCGGCATAGGGTCTTGCTGATAAACGCGGTCAAATGCGGTCAAATGGGGTCAGGTCAAATGGGGTCAGAGCGAATAACGCCATAGCATTAAGTCTATCACTCAAAGTCCAGACTTGATTTGTCTTTCTGCTTGGCCGGTCGCCCACGTCGGCCAGGTCTGGCTCGTCGCGCAAGGGTATGCTCAATGTATTCCCTGAAGCGATCATTACCCAGTACGACTTCCTGGTTCAGACTTTCCCGTATGACTTTCAAAGTCGGTTCATCGAGTTGCACGCGAAACAGCTCTCGGTAGGCCGCACAGCGAAACACAGCATTGATACCCAGTGCCATGTAAAGCTCGTGAGGAACAACAATCTCATCCTTCACATCTAATGCATTGCGGTGATAGCTTGACCAGCGGTAGTCAGATGGATTGACTACCATTCCAGCACGTACCGGATTCATTTCAATGTATCGGTAGCAGGTCAGCACATACGTTTCGGTATCCACCAGGCTCGCCTTATAACGGCCTTCCCAGAGTGTCCCCGTGCGCTGATAACGGAAGTTGAAGTACTGTACGTATCGCCGGCCAATATGCTGTATGAAGCGCGGGAGCGCATCTTTCTGTGAGGGCGTCACCAGGAGATGAACGTGGTTGGTCATCAAGACGTAGGCGTGCACCGCACAAGCGTATCGCTTAGATGCTGCGCGCATACATTCGAGATAAAAGCGGTAATCACTTATGTCAGCGAAACACGGCTGGCGATTGTTGCCGCGTTGAATGACATGCTGCGGGATGCCGGGTAAACAGAAACGTGGCAAACGTGACATATACACTTCCTTGTGCATGTGAAACGTTGTTAGTCTACACTAGATATT
>JBOIBC010000023.1:0-10658 GCA_050739295.1 Gammaproteobacteria bacterium | reverse complement strand
GCTGGAGCCTGTTGACTGCCGGCACGTTTTTGCTTGGATTCCTCGCGATTGACCTCGGTTTCCTGGGCTCCAACATTTTGAAGATTCCTGACGGCGGCTGGCTGCCGGTGGCAACCGGGCTGGCGCTATTCATCGTCATGACTACCTGGCGCCGCGGCACTGGGCTGCTGTCCGAGCAAATTACCGCCAACAGCAATTCTCTCGAGACTTTCCTCGGCCGTTTGACGGGTGATCAAATCATGCGCATACCCGGTACCGCGGTATTTTTTACCGGCCGTCTTGAGCAGACGCCACCGGCGCTGCAACAGTTGGTGCGCCACACAGGTGTTTTGTACCAACGGGTGATCCTGGTTACGGTCATCATCGAGCAGGTCTCCAAGGTCAGCCCGGAGGAACGGCTCGAATTGACGGAGATGGAGCAGGGTTTTTACCGTGTGATCCTGCGCTACGGTTTCATGCAGGGGCCAAATGTGCCGTCTGATCTTGCCACATGTGCTGAACGTGGACTCAAGCTGGACCTCGATCAGATCCATTACATCATTGGCCAAGTGGACATGCTGGCCGGACGCAAGCAGCGCGGCATGGCGCATTGGCGCGACCGGTTGTTTGTGTGGATGGCGCGCAACACCGAAGATGCCACCGCTTCCTATCATATTCCCGCGACCCAAGTGATGGCCGTCGGGTTACAAGTGGGCATTTGAAAGAAGGCTCAGGAACCGGCCGTTCCGCGGGATGTGGAGTTTGAAAGCTGATCTGGTGTTACATTCGAGGCCGGCCATCCAAATCGAGTGCGCGGCAAGCACTGCGAATAGTTTCTGCAAACATGCTCACCCGCCTCCCGCCACGATCAACCCGCGCAATGTCGCGAACGGATCCGTCACCAGCCAGGTGGGAATTGCCTCGAGATATTCAGTCCAGTTCCCCTTGCGTACGAAGGCGGAACGAAACGCTGACTGCCAACGCTCTGGCGGAATGCCGGGCAGCACACCGCCGGCCAGATAGACTCCGCCACGCGCGTTGAAGGTGAGCGCAAGATTCCCCGCCACACCGGCAAGCAACGCGACGAATGCATCCAAAGTCTGTACGGCTCGCTGCTCCCCGGCGCCGGCGCGCCGGATTATTTCCTCGGGAGCAGGCACAGAGTTATCCGCGCCCTCCGCAAATGCGGCATACAAGTGCTGCAATCCGGGACCCGACAAGGCGTCTTCGTTGCTGACATATTCCGCTCCCTTCGGCATACGCCTCAGCAGATCCAGCAAGCGCGGCGCGTCCGCGGCAAGACTGGCATGACCACCCTCGCCGGGTACCGGCAACCAGCGTTCGCCGGTCCATACCAATCCGGCCATACCGAGGCCGGTGCCGGGCCCCAGCAGGGCTTTAGCCGCGTGTTCCACCGGCGCACCGCCACCAATCTTTTGCAGACTTTCGGTGCCAAGCTTGGGTACCGCAAGCGCGAGCGCCATGAAATCGTTCAGCAGTTCCACGCTCGGCACATCGAGCTGTTTTTCCAGACGGTCGCAATCGAATTCCCAGTCACGATTGGTCAGCCGCACCTGTCTGCCGTTGACGGGTGCTGCAATCGCAAATCGCGCGCGTGAGGGGCGCAACGCACTATCGAGTCCGGGCAGACAACTATCCAGCAACGTATAGATACTTTCGTACGCGTCGTTGTCAAACACGCGCGGCGGATGCAGGCTGCGTCCGTCATACACCGCCAGCCGGGTATGCGTGCCACCGATATCGCCTACCAGCAAATTCATGTGTTCCCCACTTCCTGCAACGCACGGATAAAACCGCGTGTCCAGTTATGGGTGTCATTAGCACGCAATACTTTCATTATTCCAGACCAGCGCTCGCGCCGCTCCTCGAGCGAAACGTTAAACGCCTGGGTGATAGTCGGCATGAGTGGATCCTGGAGCATTCCCGCTGGTGGGCGGACCTTATCCGGGCGCCTTATCGTCGCCTGCCTTGGGCGGCGCGATCATGGCGCGGAAGCGTTCAATTGCTTCGCCTGCGGCGGCGACCAGCAGGCCGTCGCCTACCTGCAGCCGGGTGCCGCCGTGCGGAACGATCTCGCTTTCTCCGCGGATGACACCGACGATCAGGACGCCCATGTCGGCGAGCCCAAGCGAACGCACTTCACAGCCCACGGCCGGTGAGCCGGGAGGCAAGCTGAGGCTGTAAAGCTGCTCCTTTCGCCGCGTGAGCGGCACGCCCTCGCCACGCGTGAGTGCCCCGTGCAGCTCGCTTGACAGGATGTCGTGATCAAGCCGCACCTCCTGGCGACGCAAGAGATTCGCGGCGGTCTCGTAATAGACCGCGCGATAAACCGGGCTTTCCGCAGGCGTCGGCACCTGAGCCTCATATATGGTCGGATACTTCGCGTGCCGGGTGAGCATGAGTTGAACGATAAACGCGATGGCAACGGCCAGCATGGTCGGCATGATGAGTTGAAAGCCGCCGGTCATCTCGATCACCATCACCATTGAGGCAATCGGCACCCGTGCCCCGCCGGCGAAAACAGCCGCCATACCGACCACCGCGAGCCAGGAGCTGTCTATATTGACGTGAAAAATGTGCAACAGCGCCGCAAATGTGGCGCCCAGCATGGAGCCGACATAAAGCGTCGGCCCGAACATGCCACCCGAGCCGCCCGAGCCGACGGTCAATGAAAGCGTCAGGATCTTGCCGAACGTAAGCAGCAGCAACACCCACACGACGAGTCCCGAACCACCTTGCAGCACAAACTGCATGTAGCCGTAACCGCCGCCGATGATGGGCGGAAGCACGATACCAATCAGTCCGACCGCCAATCCGCCGATGGCGGGTTTGAAGTAATTGGGAATGCCGAGCCCGGCGAACCAGTCGCGGATACGGTAATACACGGCGGGCAAAAGCGCGCCGAGCGCACCCGCGAGAATGCCGAGCAAGGCAAACCACACCAGGTCGAGCGGCTGCACGACGCTGTTGCTTGCGGGCAGCAGAAACAGGGGTGTGTAGCCCGAGAATGCACCGGTGATCGCGTAAGCGACGGAGGCGGATATCAACGTATAGATGAGTGCGCTGCCTTCGAAGGCCATGCGCGAATAAAGAATCTCGACGGCGAAGATCGCAGTGCCGAGCGGGCTCTTGAAGATGGCCGAGAGTCCGGCCGCCATGCCGATCAGAATGACGGTACGGCGCTCGTCATCGGGTAACTTGAACAACTGGCCTACGATCGCGCCGGCGCCCGAGGCGATCTGTGCCGTGGGTCCCTCACGCCCTCCCGAGCCGCCGCTTCCGATCGTGATCGCGCTCACAACCGTCTTCACGAACGGCACCCGCATGCGCATCCGCCCGTTGTTGCGGTGAAAGGCCTTGAGCGTGGCATCGGTGCCATGCCCCTCGGTCTCGGGCGCCAGCCCGTAAATCAGCGCTCCAGCTACGAGTCCACCGAGCGTGGTCGAAATTGGCACCCACCAATACAAGTGCGTAAAAGGTTTGGGTGCAGCACTCATCGTGTGGGCTTCTGCCACAAGGATCGTGTGGTAGTGCCCGATAAAGGCAAGAACGTAGGTGTCCATCAAATGCAGCAGAAACAGGAAAACCTGGGCGCCCAACGCACCGACCACACCGAGAACGACACTGATGAGAATCAGGCGCGAGGTCTTGTCGAGGCGAAGCAGCCAATTCATCGGAGAATTCATCGGAGAAATTATTGATTGGTTAAAAGCGCGCAATTATAAGGGCTAAATCGCTTTTATGGCGAATTGCGCCCTCCCCTTGACGCCTCGCGCCAATCGCGGGTCCCGGATCATTGGCAGCAGAGACCGTTATATTGTGGTTAAAATAGCGCGTGTTACTCCTGTTACAGCGCTTCATTGACTCCAAAACCTGAAGACACAGATACCAATGAGAATCACATGAGAAATACCGCCGGAGAGAATCCATGAACAAGCTCTATCCATTTTTGGCCTTGATTGTCCTTGGCTTCAGCGTTTCCCTCGCCTATGCCGCACCCGCAGCATCTGGACTCGACAAGATCGAAGCTTACGCCGGCACATGGAAAACACAAACCGAGCACTTCAACTCGCCGTACAGCAAAGCTGGCAAAGAAACTTCAACGCTGCACAACGACTGCTGGCGCAGCGGTGATTTCTACGCCTGTCACCAGATCGTCAACGGAAAATCCGCAGCACTGATTGTCTTCACCTACAGCGGCAAAGACGGCCTCTATCACAGCTATGCCATCCCCGCGAATGGCGGTGACGCCGGCCTCGGCGGCGAACTCATCATCAAAGGGAATATCTGGACGTTTCCCTGGGATTACAAAGACAAGGGCAAAATCGTCTATTTCCGCGTGGTCAACATTTTCACAGCACCGGGTGCCATCGAATACCGGCAAGAATTTTCAAACGACAAGACTCACTGGACAGTGATGGCGAAGGGACATGAGGCGCGGGTACACTGACGTATGATTTTGCACCGGATCTGAGGATATTCAGATTCGTTAGCCGTGGGCAAAAATCGCTATTTTCCGTCTTCCTGCTTGAAGTGGGTACGCAAAACATTCTTGACGTATGTTGGCAGTTCTATTCTGGTTCTTCCGGCCTCGTTCTTCAGTCGTTCGTAATCTTTGGCTTCTTTCCCCACCCATAAAATATCTAGGCGACGAACATCATGCATGGCAATATGTTTATATTTCTCGGGATAGGCCCAATAGCATGATCGGCACACTGAGGGTTTCTTTACTTTCCAATTTTCACAATGCTCGCAGCTCCATGATTTAGCTCTATTCGCGGATGCGCAAAGTAGCATGTATTTATCAGTATTTTCAGTCTGTTCTTTGCTATCCCCTGCTATTTCAAACGGAATCCTGTGATCAATTTGCAATTCCCGTTCAGGAAATGGTTCAAGATAAATATTACAGCGAGAGCCGTATTTATCAATCAAGGTTTTTTTAAGTTGCTTCGAAAATGCTGTCCTACCGGAAGATTTTACAACTCGCACTTCGGAAGAGTCACCAAATGTATATGCTGCGATCTTCCTTCCGCTTGAGTCAGCAACACGGATTGTTTTTATTGGAATACCGCTCTCGATCACATCCCGTTTCGCTCGAGGCGGATGATTGTAGCCGTATATATTCTTGAGTTCTTCGGTTGTAATCTGCCCGTGTTTCAAAATGTGATCAATTACTGTACGTGGGCGCTTTGCTTTTATGCTTTTCAGGGCACGAAGAAAATCTCTTGAATATTTCATCTTGCTTATGCCAGTACAAACTGCTGTTGTAGTTCTGGTCCTTTTGAGCAAGTTCTCTTTTCATTCTTTAAACGGCTTGCCAGTGCAGGAGATAAATACAATGATTCCACGGTTTCATCATTGTTACCTAGTAATGTAGCCTGACTCGATCTTCCGGCATGAATATGCAAATGAGTTAATGACAGTTTCCGCGGCAACACCTTACCATGCGATTTGTCTCCTGTACGTCCGTCATAGCTGATGATGTAGGAGATATTTTTATTGTTTAGTGCATAAAGAACATCCACAAATTCATTGTACGAGAGGCCATCATAATAGCGATGATCTCGTGTAAAGGAAGTACCTTGATATGGCGGGTCCATATATATCAAATCCCGCTCTTCTGCGTTCGGGATCACCTCTCTGAAATCTACAGAGGAAATAAGGGTTTTACCAGAAAGAAGAGTGGAAACACCCAGTATTTGTTGCCGCATTGTTTTCGGTCGCATTCCTGATCGTCTGTTATCCGCACTTTGATTGAAAATTCCTTCTGAGCTATACCTTACCGACCCTTTCACGATTCTTGCCAGCAAATACAGCAAGTGATGCGGTTTGTGAGAATGATTGAACTCATCGCGAATCTTGAAAAAGTACTCTTTTCTGTCTGGATATTGCGCATTCCAGAGTCGTTCATAATCGTCAACCAATTCAGAAGGGCTTTCCAAAATTTCTTTCCAGAGAGCCATTAATGGCGTATTCAAATCATTAAGAATGAATTTTCTTGAAGCCTTGTGTGCCGCTGCGGCAATTGATACAGCGCTGGCGCCACAAAATGGTTCTATAAGACGATTCACGTCCCTCGGAAAGTGAGGGAGAATGTATCGAGCAATCACCCTTTTGCTTCCCTGATATGGAAATGGATGGGGGATCAATCTGTCGGTCATGTTGTTCATCTGCACTTAATTCTATCAATTCCGATCAATGTCGAATATGGCTTAGATGGTCAAATTTCAACGTCAGATATCACGGCTGACTTCGCTTGCTCTCCAGCCACTTCACCAGCGGTTCCCACTGTTCCTGATCTGGCCAGGAAAGATACTCCGGCAGTTCGTGTATGCCGATGCCGCGTGAATAGGCGCGGATATAGTTCTGGGTATCGCGCAGCCGCGTAATCACCGGTACCTTGAGCGTATCGAGGAAATCTTCCAGTTCCTCGTAGATCAGCAAATTCTCGCGCACACGATTGGCGACTACCGCGACTTTCACTTCCTTGCGCTCCACCTTGCCGACATCCAGTAGTTCACTGACGAATTTGCTGGCGGCAGCGATGTCAATCGGCGACGGTAGAACCGGTACCACCACGGTTTCGGCGTGGCGAATCATCTGCGTCAGCTCGGAACCATGCGAGCGGGCGGGCGAATCAATGATGAGAAAATCGGTGTTACGGTCGAGATGCGTCAGTCCGTGTTTGTGGGCATCCACACCATGGATCTTGTCGCGTTCCGGCGGTCGTTTGGCGAGCCAGTCCAGGCTGGAGCCCTGTGGATCGTAGTCCGCGAGACTGGTAATCGCATCCCAGTTGCTGGCGAAATACGCCGCGATGTTGGTGGCGAGCGTGGATTTGCCGCAACCGCCCTTAGCATTGATTACCATGATCGTACGCATGCTGCCTCCTCGAAGACGTGTCCCTTTTGATTATTCATCCCCTTGGCCTTGTCCAGTATAGACGCCGGAGGCGGCAGGGTGCAGACCGGTCAAGACCCCAACGCCGGGGTTTGAGCGGCGATGACTTATATATAATGGACGTGCCTTACTGAATACTGGATACCCATGGCGTTCCAGAACCCGCCTGCCAGAGATATAAAGGCGCTCCTCGAGAGGCTGCGCCGCATCGCGGTGGTGGGCCTGTCACCCAACCCGGCCCGGCCGAGCCACGGCGTGGCCCGTACTCTGCAGGGGTTTGGCTACAAGATCATCCCGGTGCGTCCGGCGGTGGAGGAAGTGCTGGGCGAGAAGGCTTATCCGGACCTGAAACATCTGCCGAGGCCGGTGGACCTGGTGGACGTATTCCGCGCGCCGCAACACGTGGACGCCATCGTGGACGATTGCATGGCCATCAAAGCGCCTGCTATATGGTTGCAGGAAGGCGTGGTGAACGAAGCAGCAGCGAAACGCGCGCGTCAGGCCGGCCTGTTCGTGGTCATGGATCGCTGCATATATAAGGACTACCGTGCCTTGATTGGCGGATAACCCGGATGAAAACAGCATTCAGCAAAATGGAAGGTCTCGGCAACGACTTCATGGTGATTGACGCCATGCAGCAGCCGGTGACCTTCGACACGGCGCTTGTTCAGAAGCTCGCGGACCGGCGCACGGGTGTGGGTTTCGATCAGTTGCTGGTCATCGGCAAACCCGAAAACCCGGCGCATGCGGCGCGCTTCCGCATCTACAACGCTGATGGCGGCGAAGTGGAACAGTGCGGCAACGGCGCGCGCTGCGTGAGCCGTTTCCTGGTGGAGAATGGCCGGGTGGCAGAAAAAAGTTTCACCCTGGAAACCGCGGGCGGTGATTTGCAGGCAGATGTACGGGACGTCACCAATGTGCGCGTGAACATGGGCGTGCCGGTGTTCGAGCCTGCGCGGATTCCCTTCGAAGCCAATGAGCGCGCACTCACGTACGCGCTGGAAGTGGACGGCCGCACCTATGAGATCGGCGCCGTGTCCGTGGGCAATCCACACGCCATTCTCGACATGCCGGACGTGGAGATTGCACCGGTGGCGGAACTCGGGCCTAAAATCGAACAACACCCGCGATTTCCCAAGCGCGTCAACGTGAGTTTCGCACAGTGGCTGGACCGTACTCATGTGCGGCTGCGCGTGTTCGAGCGCGGCACCGGCGAAACGCTCGCCTGCGGCACCGGCGCCTGCGCCACCGTGGTATGGGGACGACTCGCCGGCTGGCTGGATCAGATCGTGGAAGTGGCCCTGCGCGGCGGTAATCTCGTGATAAGCTGGAAGGGCGAGGGCGAACCCATGTGGATGAGTGGCCCCGCGAATCGGGTTTACGACGGAATCATCACGCTATGAGCATAGAGCACAAGCCGGGCCTTCGGGATAGCACCGAGATCGAACAGTTGGTCACGGACTACCTCACGACTCACTCAGATTTCTTCGAGGCCCACACCGACGTACTCACCAAACTCAAAGTTCCGCATCACAGCGGCCAAGCCGTGTCGCTCATCGAGCGCCAAGTCGAAGTGCTGCGCCAGCAGCACCGTCAGATGGAGCGCAAGCTGGTGGACCTGATTGAAGTGGCGCGCGGCAACGACGCGCTCATCGAACGCATCCACCGTCTCGCGCTGGCGCTGTTGGAAGGTCATGCGCTGGCGGAGCGTTTGTACTCGGTGCAGGAAGAACTGCGCAGCCGTTTTGGTGCTGATGAAGTCAGCCTGTTTCTGATCAGCGGCCAGCCCACAAATCAGGACGCGGGTCCGGCACGCTGGCTGAAACACGACGATGCGGGTCTGGAACAGTTCCGAGAATTTCTCAAGGCCGGCAAGCCCTATGTCGGCCGGCTACGCGCGCCGCAACTGGAATTTTTGTTCGGCGAACAGGCGGAACGCATTGCCTCCACCGCACTGATGCCCCTGGGCGACAAAGGCTCACTCGGCATCCTCGCCGTGGGTAGTCACGAAGCCGATCGCTTTGGCCCCACGCTCGGCACCGCCTTCCTCGCGCGCATCGGCGAACTTATGGCGGCGGCCATTCAGCCGCTGTTGCCCGGATGACCACGGCGCTCGCCGATTCGATCCACCGCTTTCTCGGACATCTTGCCCACGAACGCCGCCTCTCGTCCCATACGGCGGCCGCGTATCAACACGATCTCGATACCTTTCAACGCTACTGCGAACAACAGGCCATCGCTGACTGGAATGTCGTAGATATCCATCATGTGCGCGCTTTCGTGAGTGCACGTCATCGCCAAGGTCTGTCGCCGCGCAGCCTGCAACGTCTGCTGGCCGCCATCCGCAGTTTTTACAATTACCTGTTGCGCGAGCAATTGGTCCGCAACAATCCCGCCAACGGTGTGAGCGCGCCCAAGGCACAAAAGCGCCTGCCCGCCACGCTGGACGCAGACCAGATGGCGCAACTGCTGGAGATCCGTGGTGATGCGCCGCAGGCGATTCGCGACCGCGCCATCATGGAACTGCTGTATTCCTCCGGTCTGCGGCTCGCGGAACTCGTCTCCATCCAGTTGCCGGACATCAGCCTCAGCGATGCCACGGTCACAGTCACCGGCAAGGGCGCAAAGACCCGCATCGTGCCGGTGGGCCGCAAGGCCATCGCGGCTTTGAATGACTGGCTCAAGACACGTGCGCAACTGGCGAAACCGGAAGACACCGTACTCTTCGTGGGTCCGCGCGGCGGCTCGCTGAGTCCGCGCACCCTGCAGGCACGGCTTAAACGCTGGGGCATCGCCCAAGGCGTGCAAATGGGTGTTCACCCGCACCTGTTCCGGCATTCCTTCGCCAGCCACCTGCTGGAATCCAGCGGCG
Source organism: Gammaproteobacteria bacterium (assembly GCA_050739295.1). Taxonomy (GTDB): domain Bacteria; phylum Pseudomonadota; class Gammaproteobacteria; order Natronospirales; family REEB76; genus REEB76. The sequence goes on along the minus strand of JBOIBC010000023.1, from coordinate 886 downwards.
ACCTGCGCGCGGTGCAGGAACTCCTGGGCCACGCCAACATCAGCACCACCCAGATCTATACCCACCTTGATTTCCAGCATCTCGCCCGCACATACGACGAAGCGCATCCCAGGGCCAGGAAAAAGACATAGTGCTGCGTGCTGAGTGCTGCGTATGGAAAAAGACATGATTCCCCGCAGCACGCAGTACACGGCACTCAGCACTTTGCTGCTTAGGTTTAGAATGAAGCCTACTTGCCGCCACTGCATTCAGAGGTTTTAACTGCATGGACCAATTCCACGGCACCACCATTCTTTCCGTGCGCCGCAACAACAGCGTCGCCATGGGCGGCGACGGCCAGGTCACGCTCGGCAACACGGTGGTGAAACCAAACGCCCGCAAGGTGCGCCGTCTGTACGAAAACCAGGTGCTGGCGGGATTCGCCGGCGGCACCGCGGATGCCTTCACCTTGTCTGAACGTTTCGAGGAAAAACTCACCAAACACAGCGGCAACCTGACGCGCGCGGCCGTGGAACTGGCAAAGGACTGGCGCAGCGACCGCATGCTGCGGCGCCTGGAAGCGCTGCTGTGCGTCGCCGACAAGAACACCTCGCTGGTCGTTTCCGGCAACGGCGATGTAATCGAACCGGAGCAGGGCCTCATGGCCATCGGCTCCGGCGGTATGTTCGCGCAAGCTGCGGCGCGCGCGCTGCTGGACAACACCGAGCTGGATGCGCGCAGCATCACCGAACGCGCGCTCAACATCGCGGCGGACATCTGTATTTATACGAATCGTAATTTGACGATTGAGGAATTGAAGTAATTTATTGCGGGCTTCCGCGCCCGCACGGCAGGTCCCTTTCTTTGAACGCGCAAAGAAAGGGACGAAAGAAACGCGCCCCTGGGA
>JBOIBC010000022.1:0-10771 GCA_050739295.1 Gammaproteobacteria bacterium | reverse complement strand
ATGACGCAGCGGGTATGTGGAACCTGTTGTTCCTGCAGCGCACGGATCGCGGTGAGCGAGGAAAATACGGCGTAACCGTCATCGGCGCCGCCGCGGCCGTAGAGTTTGTCGCCACGCCGTACCGGTGTCCACGGATCCAGACCCGCATTCCAGCCGGTGAATTCAGGTTGTTTGTCCAGATGGCCGTATAGCAGCACGGTGTCATCGCTCGTGCCGGGTATTTCGATGAAAATCAACGGCGTACGGCCATCGCTGCGCAGAATCTCGAGGCGCATGCCTGCCGCTGCATTGCGTCGGCACCAGTCTGCGGCGAGTTGTACCGCGCGTTCCATGTACCCGTGTTTTTGCCAGTCGCGGTCGAAGGCGACCGATTTGTTGGGAATGCGGATGTAATCCTGGATGGCCAGTAGAATGGATTTGTCCCAGCTTTGGTTTACAAAATTCTGGATTTGTTTTTGGTCCACAGGAATCTCCGAAGATAAGCGGGTGACGTGATTCGCTATTTTACCCCAACAGCCTGGTGCATTGGCAGTTTGAAGAAGCACTGTGCATTGGCAGTGGTTTCAGCGCCGATTTGCTCGGCGGATTTCCCGATGCAGGTTGCCACCACGTCGCAGATATGCGCGAGATACATTGGCTCATTGCGATGCGCGCGCGGTTTGAGCTTGAGATCGCGTGGCAGCAGGTAGGGTGCGTCGGTTTCCAGCATCAGCCTGTTTGCAGGAATCAGCTTCATCAGTTCACGCAGATGGCTGCCGCGACGCTCGTCGCAGATCCAGCCGGTAATACCGATATGCAGATCCAGCGACAGATAATCTAGTAGTTCAGCTTCCGAACCGGTAAAACAATGTGCCACCGCGACGCTCAACTGCTGGCGATAGCGGTTTAAAACCGCCATGAAATCCGCATGTGCGTCCCGCTGATGCAGAAATACAGGCTTTCGGGTTTCAGCGGCCAGCTGCAATTGCGCTTCGAAGCAAGTCAGTTGTGCCGCATGTGGGGAGAAATTCCGAAAATAATCCAAGCCGCATTCACCCACGGCCACAACCTCGGGGTTAACGAGCAGGTTACGTAACGTTTGCAGCGCATCAGCAGCAAAATTCTTGGCCTGATGTGGATGGATGCCGGCAGTGCAGTAGAGCGTGCCGGGATAGGCATGGCATAGTTCCAGCGCCTTGTGACTGTGCGCTATATCGCTGCCGGTAACGATCATGGCGGAAATTCCCATATCTCTGGCTCGCGCGATCACCTCTGCCCGGTCGGAATCAAAGCTGTCGTGGGTCAGATTCGCGCCAATGTCTATGAGAGTAGCTGGCATAATGAGCTATTGATGTGAGTTTCAACCTGGATCAGCAGCAATTGTACCCGCTGATTCCGGAGATACTATTGATTCAATGGATCACGGCGATAAAAGAGACATAGCTCCTGGTACATATCCGGCAGATGCCTTTGCAATACCGCTGGGGTTTCGAAAAACACTTCACTGCCGACTGCAAAGAATTCTGCAGGATTCTGCAGGCCATACGCATCCAGAGGCAGTGGTTCACCAGCGGCATACAGTGTCTGTAACTGCGCATAGGCTGCATGGAACACCCGCGACCAGCGCGCTTTATCCATCTCCATGTGTAGCGGCGGGAATCCATTGGCCTCGCCATTCTGCATGTCCAGCTTGTGGGCGCATTCATGGATGACCACATTGTGGCCGGGTGAATTCCCCGCCTGCAGCACATCTTCCCAAGAGAGTATCAACGGACCTCGCTGCCAGGATTCCCCAGCCAAGATACTGCGATGGTGATGCACTACACCGGCGGCATCCACGCTCTGGCGTTTCGGCGCGAACAGGCCGGGGTAGAGCACCACGCTGTGCCAACCCGCGTACCATTTCAGCCCGAGATTGAGGATGGGCAGGCAGGCGTGAGTGGCGAGTAGCGCGCGCATAGCCGCCGTGAGTTCCAGTCCCTGCACCGGCTCCAGAGTTTTTCCATGGAGAAACAATGTGGCTAACGTGCGCAGGTGTGCCTGGGCGCTGGCGCCGAGCCTGCGGGCGGGTCCGCAATGCGTGAGGGCATGCTGCCACTCCGATTCCAGGATCGGGTGGCGTTTGAGGATGCGGCGTTCGCGCCAGTATTTGAGATTCCAGTTCATGATTGTTTTTAGCGGGTTGCCGAACGTTATTACTGGGGCCGCGCGGTCAAAAAACAAGTTGTTTGATGCAGCGGCCAGGGGGGCATATCTGGCATCGTGTGCGGGCAGGTGCCGCGGCTTACGAATGCTATTATCCGGCGTACAGACGTAGTCGAATAGATTTGGAAATCAAACAATACCGACAACAGGAGATGGCAGATGTCCTATGAGATGACCATCCTGGCGCTGACCACGCTTTTTTATATGTTTTCATGGTTGCCGGCGTCGTTGGCAAAATACCATGCCTATGGTAACCGCTGGCTGGTGTCCAACCGTTCCACGCAAGGTTTGCCGCCGCTTTCAGAACTGGGTCAGCGTGCTGTGCGTGCACACGAAAACCTCCGGGATAATTATCTCGGGTTTGCCGTCGCCATCCTGCTGCTGGCCTTCACCGGAGGCTTCAGCTCGTACACGGCATTGGCGGCTCTGGTGTTCTTGATTGCGCGGTTGGTGCATATGCCGGCGTATATCCTTGGCATCCCCTGGCTGCGCATTTTCAGCTGGCTGGTGGGCTTCGCGGCCATGCTGTACCTGCTGATCATGGCCCTGGTGGCGCTGGTCTAGCCTCTACAGGCCTGGGCCCATAAACTACAGCTGCATTCTCCGAATAAAGCTTATCAGGGGGGCTTGTGAGCGGACCGATTCCGGTTCAGAGCGTGATCGCCAGCCTGCTGGCCATGCTGCTGTGTGCATTCAGTGTGTCAGCCTGGGCCAGCCAGGACGTGGTCTTGTTGCTCGATACTTCCACCAGCATGGGCGCGGGCAATGCCAGGCATCTGAGCGCGCAGGCAGTAACGGATTTCGTGAACAGCCGTGGTCCGGATACCCGGATTGCCGTCATCGCTTTTGCGACAAAATCAAAATTGCTTGTGCCGCTGACGCCCGTGAGCGTTTCCAGCCGGCGGCAGATTGGCGATGTGCTTCGACATCTTGATTATCGTGGCCGATGGGCCGACACCTCCGGCGGATTGGAACTGGCGCTTTCAGAACTCATAGATCATGGCGACGATAATGCCGAGAAAAGCATCATCCTGATGACGGCCGGTTCCGCGAATGCAGGAAACAAGACCGCCGAAAAGGACAAGACGCGCTGGATCCTGCAGTCGCTGGTGCCCGTCGCAATTTACAATCGCGTCCGCGTGTTCAACATCAGCTTCACGAAGAGCGACGATGACGGCACGCTGCTGGCGTTGACAGGGAAAACCGGGGGCGCATCATACAGGGCATTACTGCCATCCGACCTTGCCGGCGTATACGATCATATCAATACCATGCTGATGGACGCAGGACTGTATCCTGCGCCTGCATTGCCAAAGGGCATGCTGACGTCTGCTGTTCCGCCACCGCTTGCCGGAACAGCGGCATCGCTGAAGTTCGGCACGCCATTGACGCGGCACAGCACGCAGCCGACAAGAATGCGGTGGTTGTGGTTTGTGGCACTGCTGGCATTGATCGCGGCATGCGTTGGTATTTATGCTGCCTGGAACATGCGGCTGGTCAGGAGCCCGCGAAAATCCGCCAAACCTGAAGTTCCACATGGCGAAGGTCAGCGCGCCGTGTTGTACGACATCAGCAACCCCAATGATATAAAACGTTTCGAATTGGGGGAACGCGCTGCGTTGCTTGGGCGGGTGGCCGGATACGATCCGGAAGTCCAGTACATACTGATCAAGGAAAAAACCGTGGGGCGCTGTCATGCCGTCATCGAACGGCGCGGGCATGCTTTCTGGCTCATGGATCAGGGCAGCATCAACGGCACGTTCGTGAATGGCGAACGCATCTCGGCAGATCGAGCCTTGAAACACGGTGATGTCGTCGCCATACACCGTCATGAATTTGAATTCATGATCCCTGAATTTTTTGAATCTGATGCCACTGTGGTGGGTGCGCGTGAGAAATTAACAGCCTGAGAGATTCAAATGTCTGATCTGATGGCATACCATTGGCGGCGCAGTTCCAGGGCGAAACAACTGCAGGTGCGCATAACGCCGTGGCAGGGCATCGAGGTAGTTATACCCACGCGCACCAGCAGGCAGCGAGTACACTCGTTTCTTGCCAGGCAGCGCAAATGGATACGGGATACCTGGCAGCGCATGCAATCCCAGATCACGGATGCGGACCGCAGCCTGCCTGTTGAGATTGTCCTGCGCGCCATCAGCGAGCACTGGCAGGTGCGCTATCGGAAACGTCCGGGTGCTCAAGTGAGGGTTGTTGCCAGTGGGCGTTTATTGATGGTGTATCACGCTGGAGATGATAAATCATCATGTCGTGAAGCATTGCGCCGCTGGCTGGCACGCTGCGCGCGCGAGCGTCTGGGGATGAAGGCGCGGCGCATGAGTGCAGCCACTGGATTCAGCTACCGCCGATTGCAAATTCGCGGTCAGAAAAGCCGTTGGGGAAGCTGCTCGTCGAATGGCACATTGAGCCTCAATTACAAGCTGTTATTCCTGCCCCCTGAGCTGGTGCACTACCTGCTGGTGCACGAGCTGGCCCACACGCGCTTCCTGGATCATTCATCGCGTTTCTGGAAGCTGGTGGCCCGCCATGAACCACGCTGGCGCGTGTTGGACAAGGAATTGGGTGAGGCTTGGCGGGATGTGCCGGCGTGGGTGGAAATCAAATAGCAACCTTTAGTCTGCATCGGTCACACGGTCGTTCATGCCGATGAGTACGCTGCACGACAACTTGTCCAAGAGCGACATACTCACCGGTGTGCGCCACCAACGGGCCAGCGGACCGCGTCCGCGGTGACCCACTACAACCAGATCGGCATGGACGCTGGCGGCAAGTTTGACGATCTCTTCAACCGGATCACCTTGGACCAGATTGCCGCTGGCTTCCAGCCCGAAATTTTTCAAAATGCGGACGCCTTCATCCAGGGTTTTCTGGAAGTGCGACACTTCCGCGGCTACGAGCCCGCGCGCCTCGAAACCCTGGCCAATGGCCATGCCGGTACTGTGCTTGATAACTGCCAGCAGATGGGTCTTGGCCTTGAACTGCGCGGCCAGCTCCGCGCCTTCACGCAGGGCGCGCCGGCCTTCAAGACTGCCATCGTAGGCGAGCACGATGTTTTCATAGAGCATGGTGACGTTCTCCACGAACGCAAGTTAGCATCGTTGGCCAAGCTGCGCCATCGTGGTACAGCGGGACATTAATCCAGAAACAGATCGGGGGCGAGCACGGCTCCTGGTTTGACGGCGTACCGGTTCAGGTCCGTCACGCCTTCCTCGCGCAATACTTCATCGTCAATGAAGAAGTGTCCGCTGCAGGATCTGGCGTCGCGCATGAGTATGGCGTGAGCCGCGTCCGCGACAATCGCCGGTGTGCGGCACTGATCCGCAGCCACGCGGCCACCCAGCATGGCGATGGCAGCCGTGGCGATGACTGTGCGCGGCCAGAGTGCATTTACCGCTACGCGTCCGGTAAATTCTGCCGCCATGCCCAGGGTGCAGAAGCTCATGCCGTATTTTGAGATGGTGTACGCGGTATGTTTCTGGAACCATTTCAGCGCAAGATTTGGCGGCGGCGCGAGATTCAGGATGTGCGGATTGCCTGATTTCAGCAGATGTGGCAGTGCGGCTTGCGAACACAGGAATGTGCCACGCAGGTTAACTGTCATCATGAGATCGAAACGCTTCATGGGAGTATCCAAGGTACCCGCTAGCCAGATGGCGCTGGCATTGTTCACCAGGATGTCGATACCGCCGAAGCGCGCCACAGCCTGCTCCACTGCCGCGCCCACTGAGTCTTCGTCACGCACATCCATCTGCACCGGCAAGGCGCGTCCACCGGCCTTTCCCACTGCTTCCGCAACGCTGTGAATGGTGCCCGGCAGTTTCGGATGAGGCCGCGCAGATTTCGCCGCGATGACCAGGTTCGCGCCGTCGGCTGCGGCGCGCAGCGCAATGGCGGCGCCGATACCGCGGCTGGCGCCGGTGATGAACAAAGTCTTGTCGCGCAGCGTCGGTAACATGGGCTAATCCCTAGAATGCGATACAGCATTATACTTTCGATGCATACCGGCATGGATACGAGCACATGACGTACACCACTCTGGTGGACACCGAAACACTGGCACAGAATCTGCATTCACATTGGTGTTTGTTCGATTGCCGATTCGTACTGGCGGATCCGACGGCGGGTGAGCGCGCCTATGGCGAAGGCCATATTCCCGGTGCCCATTATCTGCACATGGATCGCGACTTGGCCGGTCCGATGACACCCGCAACCGGACGGCACCCGCTGCCGGAACCGGAGGTACTCGCGGCAAAACTTGCCAGAGACGGGGTGAATACTGGCGCCCAGGTGGTCGCCTATGACAATGCCGTGGGTGCATTTGCCGCCAGGCTCTGGTGGCTGCTGCGCTGGCTGGGCCATCCGCAAGTGGCGGTGTTGGATGGTGGTCTGGAGAAATGGATCAAGGAGGGCCGGCCTGTCACCGGCAAGCTGCCTGACAGTGTGCCCAAAGGCGACTTCGAGGCACGCGCCGATGACAGCCTGTGGCTTAGTTCGGAGGCGGTACTGGAACGGGTGCGAACACGGGCCGGCTGCCTGCTGGATGCCCGCGCCCCGAGCCGCTTCCGCGGAGAGGCGGAGCCCATTGATCCGGTTGCCGGTCATGTGCCCGGTGCTGTCAACCTTCCTTATATGGAAAACGTTTCTGAGAATGGCTGTCTCAAAACCCCGGAGGTTCTGCGAGAACGGCTGGTTAGGTTTCTCGCGGGCGTCCCGCCAAGTGAAGCCGTGTGCATGTGCGGTTCGGGCGTGACAGCTTGTCACAATCTCCTGGCCATGGAGGTGGCAGGTCTCCGGGGCGCCAAGCTGTATGCCGGTTCCTGGAGCGAGTGGATACGCGATCCGGTCCGGCCGGTGATTCGAGGTGAATGATTGATATAAATTAATATATAAAACGTAACTGTTCCTACTTTCTTGCCTATACTTTGATTGATTTCCAGAACACACTCGGAGGAGGTTGCACATGAAAGCGTTGACACGAAATTACTTCAGTTGTTTGACAGGTCTGGTACTAGCAGCGGCGTGCGCCACCGCAGTCGCTGCATCGTCGCCGTTTGTAGGTTCCCGCAGCGAAACTCATGCAGTGCTGTACATGAATGTAAACCAAAGCGCCAAGCAGATCTGGCCGGTGAAAATCTGGGCGGTTGACGGTCAGCTCACCAACCGCTCCAATCAGGGCGTACTGTGGATCAAGCCAGGCGAATATACCCTCGATATGAAGCTCGGAAAGGTGAATATGGCTGACGTTCCAGGTCTGGAACGCAGTGCCCGCTACGGTCAGGAAAAACATGAATTGAAGATCAGTGTGGAAGCCGGCAAAGCCTACTATATCGGCGCCAAGTTTGAAGCGTCCGGCAAATGGCAGCCGGTTGTATGGAAAACCGAAGACTCCAAATACTGAGGCGAGGTATTCGGTGAATGGCATCTGGAAGTGTGGAGAATCGCTTATATCAAACAGGAGCGATGTTTTCCAAAATGTAGGGGCGCGACTCCATGGTCGCGATAACGTGGAAGATCGCGGCCATGGAGTAGCGCCTACTGGAATAACTACGCGGCCAATTGCCTCAGTACGTATTGCAGGATGCCGCCATTGCGAAAGTAATCTCGCTCTTTTGGCGTGTCCAGACGCACCCGCGCCTTGAAGCTGGTGGTCTTGCCGCTATCGGCTTTCGCCTTGACGGTAACTTCCTTGGCCTTGCCGTCATCCAGACCTTCGACGGAATACTCCTCCTTGCCCGTGAGTCCCAGGGATTTGGCATCTTCGCCCTTGTGGAATTCCAGCGGCAATACACCCATGCCGATGAGGTTGGAGCGGTGGATGCGCTCGAAACTCTTGGCGATGACGGCCTTCACACCCAGCAACAAGGTGCCTTTCGCCGCCCAGTCGCGCGACGAACCGCTGCCATATTCCTCGCCGGCGATCACCAGCAACGGTGTCTTTTTCTGCTGATATTTCACCGCCGCATCGTAGATGGACATGACTTCGCCATCCGGAATATAGGTGGTCACACCGCCCTCGGTGCCGGGCGCCAGCAGGTTGCGCAGGCGGATGTTGGCGAAAGTGCCACGCATCATGACTTCGTGGTTGCCGCGGCGTGAGCCGTAGGAATTGAAATCCTTCGGCTGCACGCCGTTTTCCATGAGGTATTTACCGGCGGGACCGTCTTTCTTGATGCTGCCGGCCGGCGAGATGTGGTCGGTGGTGACCGAATCGCCCAGCAGCGCCAGCAAGCGCGCGTCTTTGATGTCGCTCACGGCGTCCGGCTGCATGCGCATGCCGTCGAAGTAGGGCGGATTGCGCACGTAGGTGGATTTGGTGTCCCAGCGGTAAATTTCACCTTCGGGCACTTTGAGACCGTTCCAGTGCTTGTCGCCGTCGTACACCTGCCCGTACACATGCTTGAACATGCCGGAGTCAATGTTGCCGGCAACGAGGTCCGAGATTTCCTTCTGGCTCGGCCAAATGTCTTTCAGATATACGGATTTGCCATCCTTGCTCGTGCCCAGAGGTTCATTCAGCAGATCGCAGGTCATGCTGCCGGCCAGCGCATACGCCACCACCAGTGGTGGCGAGGCCAGGAAGTTCATCTTCACTTCCGGGTGGATGCGGCCTTCGAAGTTGCGGTTGCCTGACAGGACCGCGCTGGCGGTCAGATCACTTTTGCGAATGGCTGCGCTGATTTCAGAACGCAACGGACCGGAATTACCGATACACGTTGTGCAACCGTAACCGACGAGATTGAACCCCAGTGCTGCCAGATCCTCCAGCAATCCGGTTTTCTGTAGATAATCGGTTACCACCTTGGAACCGGGTGCAAGACTGGTCTTCACCCAGGGTTTGGGTTTCAGATCAAGTGCGCGTGCGCGCCGCGCCAACAAGCCTGCGCCGATCATGACTTCCGGATTGGAAGTATTGGTGCAACTGGTGATAGCGGCAATTACGGCTGCGCCGTCTTTTACCTCGAATGTCTGGCCGTCCATGGATACCTTGGCAATTCCACTGGTGCCGTTATGTGCCGGCGCATTCGCGGGGCTCGGGCCACCCTCGTCTTCGAAGCGAGTCAGGTCTCTGACTTTTTGCGTGCGCTCCGCCGCCAGGTCGAGGACGTGTTTTTCAATCATACTTTTGGCGGATTTTAGCGGGATGCGGTCCTGTGGGCGTTTCGGGCCGGCCAGGCTAGGTTCGATCTTTGATAGGTCCAGTTCCAGCACGTCGCTGTACTGTGCAGGCGGATGACCGGCCTCGTGCCACAGGCCCTGGGTTTTGGCATAGGTTTCAACCAGTTTAATGTGTTCCGCACTGCGTCCGGTGAGGCGCAGATAATTCAAGGTTTCCCGATCGATGGGAAAGATGGCGCAGGTCGAGCCGAATTCCGGCGACATGTTGCCGAGTGTGGCGCGATTCGCGAGAGGCACGTTCGGCACACCGGGGCCGAAGTATTCGACGAATTTACCGACCACGCCTTTTTTACGCAGCAACTCGGCAATAGTGAGCACCAGATCGGTGGCAGTAGCGCCTTCCGGCAACGCGCCCGAGAGTTTCACACCGACGACCTGCGGAATCAGCATGCTGATGGGCTGACCGAGCATGGCGGCTTCCGCCTCGATGCCGCCCACGCCCCAGCCGAGTACGCCCAGACCGTTGACCATGGGGGTGTGCGAATCGGTGCCCACCAGCGTATCGGGATAGGCTTGCAGCACACCGTTCACCTCGCGCTCGAATACCACGCGCGACAGGTATTCCAGATTTACCTGATGGCAGATGCCGGTATCCGGCGGCACCACCTTGAAATCCTCGAAGGATTTCTGGCCCCATTTCAGGAACGAATAGCGTTCCTTGTTGCGCTCGAATTCCATCGCGTTGTTCTTGACGAGCGAGTCGGGACGTCCGTAGAAATCTACCTGCACCGAATGGTCAATCACCAATTCGGCGGGTGACAGCGGATTGATCTTTTCGGGATCGCCGCCGAGCTTTTTCATGGCATCGCGCATGGCGGCCAGGTCAACAACCGCGGGTACGCCGGTGAAATCCTGCAACAGCACCCGCGCCGGTGTGAAGGCGATTTCCTTGGCCGGTTCGGATTTGGAATCCCATTTGGCGAGTGCCTCGATGTCCGCCGCCGTGACCGTCACGCCGTCTTCCAGGCGCAAAAGGTTTTCCAGTAACACTTTGAGGGAGTAGGGCAGACGCGAGACTTTGTATTTCTGCTCCAGCGCGTCGAGTTTGAATATTTCGTAGGTCTTGTCGCCGACGGCGAGCGTGGCGCGCGATTTGAAACTGTCTTTCATGGGGGCTCCGGTGGATGGCAGAGCTTCGCTACCTAAAGCCGGAAAGTATTATTCAGCATGGGCGCGGAGCAGGAAATAGATTTCCATTATACAGGAAGGTGGTTGCTCAGGCGTAACGGCCGCTTTCGCGCAGCAAGCGTTTGGCTTCCTTTTGCAGACTCGCGCGCATGAACAGCAGCATCCAGCGGGAGCCGCCGCATTGGCGCCACAGAACTGCGGCGCGCAGGCCACCCAGAAGCAGGCTGCGCACCATGTTGATGACCCGTTGGTTCTGCAATTGCAG
>JBOIBC010000021.1:0-10875 GCA_050739295.1 Gammaproteobacteria bacterium | reverse complement strand
GTGTCGGGCGCTATATTCACATGCCGGCTCGGCACCACCGTGGAAATTGCGTGTTTGTACACCATCTGGCTTACGCTGTTCTTGAGCAGGATCACGAACTGATCGAAGGAGTCGATCTGCCCTTGCAGTTTGATGCCATTGACCAGATAAATCGAGACCGGAACTTTGTCCCGGCGCAGTGCGTTCAGGAAGGGTTCCTGCAAGGACTGACCTTTGGCCATGACTCATCTCCTCGTTTTAGTTATGTCTAACGTTACAGACCATACAACGGCCTGCTTTTTGTATTGAATACAACAGTATTGTATCACAGCGTTCTACGGGCCTGCCTTGCCAGTGCTTCGTGCATCATGGCCTGCACATCCTGCGCCAGACGCGGTGCATCACTGTCAAACCAATGCACCTGCGTGTCCGCACGCAGCCAGGTCAACTGGCGTTTGGCGAAGCGGCGCGTGGCAACGATACCGCGTTGCACCGCTGCATCCAGATCACAATCACCCTCCAGGTGCTCCCAAAGCTGGCGATAACCCACTGAGCGCATGGAGGAGTGGCCGCTGGAAAGATCGCCCCGGTCGCGCAGATCCGCTACTTCCTGCAAGAAACCCGCTGCCATCATGTCCTGGAAACGCCCGGCGATGCGCGCATGCAAGAGCGCGCGGCTAGCCGGCGCTACGGCCAATTTGATGAACTGGTACAACGCTGGTTTGACCGCTTCGGCCGCATGCAGTTCCGAAAGGGGCCGGCCGGTGAGATAAAAAACTTCCAGTGCCCGCTGGATGCGCTGCGGATCATTCACATGGATACGCGCCGCGGCGGCCGCATCCACCCGCGTCAATTCCGCATGCAGGGCTGCCCAGCCCTGTTTTGCGGCACGGGCATCCAACTCGGCACGCAGATGCGTATCGGCGACCGGAAGGTTCGCGAGCCCGTGTTGGAGTGCGTGGAAATACAGCATGGTGCCGCCGACCAATAACGGAATCCGGCCCGCGGAAGTAATCTCCGCCATACCGGCAAGCGCATCCTCTCGAAACCGGCCGGCGGAATAACTTTCTGCCGGATCAAGAATGTCAATGAGCCAGTGTGGTGCGATACGCAGCGTCGCCGCACCCGGCTTCGCAGTACCGATATCCATGCCGCGATAAATCATTGCCGAATCCACGCTGATGATGTCACAGGGAAAACGCCTGACCAATTCCACAGCCAGTGCGGTTTTTCCTGAGGCCGTTGGACCCATGAGAAGAATCGCCGGCGGCAGTGACTTAGTACTCATGCAGCGTGCATTCAAAGATTCAAGCTCGCCCCTCACCTCTCCCTCTCCCTCTCCCTCTCCCAGAGGGAGAGGGCGTGACGGAACGGGAGCATTTTTATCGGCCACGTAAAAACAACTTGTCGAGTTCCGTCATACTGAGGCGTGTCCAGGTTGGACGCCCATGGTTGCACTGATCGGCGCGCGGCGTACGTTCCATTTCTCGCAACAGCGCATTCATTTCCGCGAGGTTCAGCTCCCGGTGGGCGCGCAGCGAGGTGTGACAGGCACGCGTCGCCAGCACGTGTTCCATGGCGGCGTTGAGGCGCCGGCTCGTGCCGTGTTCGGCCATATCTGCTAGCAGATCTTTCAATAATTGCGTCGCATCTTCATCCCGGAGTACGACCGGTACTTCGCGGATCGCCAAGGTCTCGGGCCCACGGCGCTCGACCACGAAACCGATTTCTGCCAAACCTTTCGCGATGGATTCCGCCTGATCCGCTTCGCGACGACTCACCGCCACACTCATGGGCACCAGCAGTGGTTGTGAAACCACATGGCCAAATTCCAGCGCGGCTTTCATGCGCTCGTAGGTGATGCGCTCGTGCGCTGCATGCATATCCACCAGCACCAATCCGTCAGTGGTTGCGGCGAGAATATAAACACCGTGCAGTTGTGCTAGCGCGTACCCCAGCGGCGGCACATCCTGCGCGCCGGACGAGTCTTCCGCGGCCGGCAACGACGTAGTATGCAGTTGCGCATAGGCCGCCATGTTTTCCGCGACATGCAATGGCATGGGCTGCTGCGCGCGCATGCCGGGGTATGTCGCCGGAACGTGCGGCTGAGAAATCTGCGTGGGTGCGTGCTGTACTGAAGATTGCGGCGTAGTGTCCTCCAAGGCCGCTTCCAAGGTGCGAGACACATAGTCGTGCACCAATCGGCTGTCGCGAAAGCGAACTTCGTATTTCGCCGGATGGGCGTTCACATCCACCCGTGCCGGATCCAATTCCAGATACAGCACATAGGCCGGATGCCGGCCATGGAACAGCACATCGTGATAGGCCAGGTTCACCGCATGGCTCAACAGCTTGTCGCGCACCACACGACCGTTCACGTAGAAATACTGCAGGTCCGGCTGGCCGCGGGAATACGTGGGCCTTGCGATCCAGCCGTGCAGGGCCAATCCGTTCATGGCGTGGGTCAGATGCAGGGTTTGGGCCGTGAATTCCTTGCCGAGCAGTGTCGCAAGCCGCTGTTCATGCTCGCGTTGCCCACTGGCGGCGTTGAGCGAGTACACGCGCCGGTTGTTGTGGCGCGCATGCAGTGCCACGTCCAAGCGCGCCAGCGCTAAGCGGCGCAGCACCGTATCCACGTGACCAAGTTCGGTTTGCTGGGTTTTCAGGAACTTGCGCCGCGCTGGCGTGTTGAAAAACAATTCGCGCACCGTCACAGTGGTGCCGACAGGATGAGGCGCAGGTCCGGGCTTGCCGTAATGACCATGACCGTCGCCTTCTATGTGCCAGCCGTATTCGTCCTCGCGGGTACGCGAGGTGAGACTCAATCTCGCCACCGCGCCGATGCTGGGCAGTGCCTCGCCGCGAAAACCCAGCGTCGCTACCCGCTCCAGATCCTCGATACTCGCGATCTTGCTGGTGGCATGACGCGCCACCGCCAGCGCCAATTCATCCTTGGGGATGCCGCCGCCGTCATCGCGCACCCGGATAAGCCGCGTCCCGCCGCGCTCCAGTTCCACCTCGATGTGTGTGGCGCCCGCATCCAGACTGTTTTCCAGCAATTCCTTCACGACCGATGCGGGACGTTCCACCACCTCGCCGGCGGCGATTTGATTTATGAGCTGGGGCGGCAGGGAACGGATGGGCATGGGGCACCGCAAAAACTTACAGGCGCCTAGCTTAACGGCTTGCGGAGACTGGAGAAAGAATACTTATCTATTGACCACGCGGATTACGGCTGACGGCGTTATAGCTCGGAGCCTGGTCCGCGGCATAGTCGGCGGCGGTGCGCTGTTGCGTACCGGCTTTCTCCATGGCGAGTTCGGTGCCGGGCGGCGGATACTGATTGAAATAGTTGCTCACGCCGCCGAGTATGGCCTTGGCGACTTTATCCTGGTAGGCGGAACTCGTGAGCAGGCGCTCTTCGCGAGGATTGGTGATGTAGTCGGTTTCCACCAGGATGGACGGGATGTCCGGAGACTTGAGCACCACGAACGCCGCCTGCTGCGTCTCGTCACGGTGCATGGGTCCGAGCCTGGCCAACTGCCGTGCCACGCGGTTGCCCACGTCCAGACTGGCGCTGATGGTGGCGGTCTGGGACAGGTCCAGCAACACCGACGCCAGCATGTTGCTCTTGTCGGCCAGATTCACGCCGCCCAGCAAATCGGCATCATTTTCCCGCTCCGCCAGCAAACGCGCATGTTCGCTGGTGGCGCCGTGCAGAGAGAGCGCATACACCGTGGCGCCGTCCGCATGACGGTTGTGGGCCGCATCGCAATGTATGGATATGAAAATGTCGGCATGCGCCGCGCGCGCGCGCTCAATGCGCTGACGCAGCGTGAGGTAGTAGTCGCCATCGCGGGTAAGATACGGCTTGAAGCCAGGCTGTTTCGCCACCAGCGCCGCGAGCCGCCGGGCAATCTGCAAAGTGAGCGTCTTTTCCATGACGCCGCGGGGTCCGCGGGAGCCTGAATCAATGCCGCCGTGACCTGCGTCTATGGCCACCACGATGTCGCGCCCGGTCTTGGGCACGGCGCTGGCTGCCGTGAGCACTGGTTTGCGTACCGCCTGCTGGCCATTGGAATACAGGTCCACCACCAGTTGCGTCCCGTAGGCACCGTTGCGCACCAGACTTCGGGGCGTGGCACGGCTGGTCAGGTCGAGCACTACCCGCAGACCTGTTTGATTGCGTATACCGCTGCGCAAATCCTTCACCACGCCCTGCCCGGCCGGCAGCGTCGCAGCGAGACGCGCATTATCCACGTCAATCACGACGCGGTTGGGGTTGCTCAGGGTGAAAATCCGGTGATCCACCGGCCCGGACAGGTCAAAAACCAGGGTCGCATGCCCGGCCGCGGGCGCGAAATTCACGCCCTGTACCTGCACCGGCGTGGCCAATGCCGACACTGGCCAGAGCAATATCAGAGCCAGCACTACCTTCATACCCGGTCCGCGATGTGAGGACATGCCGGTAGTTATACACGATGCTCAGGAAATTTCAAGGTTTTTTCTAATGAATTTATATAGATACAAAGGTATCTTAGCATTCGACCTGAGAAACGATCTCACCCGGCCATTGCCAGACCCGGTTCGCGGGCAGCCTGCACCGCGCCTTGCCATGCCTCTGCCAGCGTCCGGCCCCGTGCGCTCGAGGCTTCCAGCTTGATACTCCGCCCCGGCCCCTGCGTTTCCAGTCTCAGGATCATATCCGGTGGCGGCAGCGCAGCCGCACCCCGTTCGGGCCATTCCACGAACACCCACAGATCCGGATCGTCCAGTTCGCGGATCCCGAGGTACTCCAGTTCGGCCGGTGCGCGGATGCGATACAAGTCCAGATGCTGCAACAAACGTCCCGAAAACTCGTAGCCTTCCACCAACGTGTACGTGGGGCTGCGCACGCTACTCGTGAAGCCCAGACCGCGCAACACGCCGCGCACCAGTGTGGTCTTGCCCGCACCCAGTTCACCATGCAAATACACCACGGCACCGCCGTCTAAAGCATGTCCGAGATGTGCCCCCAATCTGTCCATGGCGCTTGCATCCGCCACGGTGAACTGAATCATGAGCACCTCATGCATTCACCACATGCCGTAGTTCCGCGATGAGGTCTCGCGTCATCAATCCGCGTTCGCCGGATTCAGCGGCGCGGTCACCCGCCAACGCGTGGAATTGCACACCGGCGCGCGCGGCATCTGACAACGGCAAACCCTGCGCGATGAGCGCCGCGATCACACCCGTGAGTGCATCACCCATTCCGGGCGCCGCCATGCCAGGATTGCCGTGAATACATACTGCGGCCGTTTCATCCGCCGCAGCCACAATCGTGCCGACGCCTTTCAACACCACTACAGCACGGTATCGTTCCACCAGCTGCGCGGCCGCTTGAAAACGGTCTTGTTGCACGGCCTCGGTAGTCAGTTTGAGCAAACGCCCCGCTTCGCCCGGATGCGGCGTGAGCACCCACTCGCCGCGTGCCACCGGGTGGGCGGCCAACAGGTTCAGCATATCCGCATCCACCACCAGCGGCAGTGGTGTATCCAGCGCACGTGCCAGCAAAATGCGCCCCCAGTCGTCCTGGCCAAGGCCAGGACCGATCGCGATTACCGTGGCGCGTGCCAGCAGAGGCGCCACATCCGCAGGGTCATCTATGCCGCACACCATGGCTTCCGGTAACCCGGCCAGCAATCCCGCTACGTGTGTTGGTCGCGTGGCGACCGTGACCAATCCCGCGCCGCTGCGCAAGGCCGCTTCCGCAGTGAGCCGTACCGCGCCGCCCATACCGTGGTCGCTGCCGATGACCAGTACATGACCAAACATGCCCTTATTCGATGCGCGTGGACGCCGCAACAAATGTGCATCCGTGTTGTTGATACAGCGTGCGAACGAACGGATGCTTTCATAGACTTCTGATGGAAGATCCAGTGTCGCAAGCAGTATCTCGCCCGCGCAGTCTGGTCCATCACCGGTCAAGAGCCCCATTTTCATACCGATGAACGTCGTCGTTACCGTGGCATACACAGCCGCACCCATTACCGCGCCGGTGTCTGCATTCAGACCAGAAGGAATATCCAGCGCCAGCACCGGTTTGCCGCTGGCATTGATGAGCTGCACCGCCTGAAGCCAGTGATCCTGCAGCGGCCGATCCAGGCCGGTGCCGAACAGCGCATCCACGATCACATCTGCATCACCCGGTAAACTGTTTGCGAACTTCTGTTCCCGGCCCTTTGCTGCCAGATATTCTTTACGCGCCGCCGCCGCCGCACCGTTGAGTTTTGTCGCATCACCCACGTTCAGCAGCGTCACCTGCCGTTTGGCTTTCAAGGCGCACGTCGCCAGCACATAGCCGTCCCCGGCGTTGTTGCCGGCACCGGCCATCACCAGAATATGCCGGCTCTGCGGCCAATGGATCTCCAGCTGCTTCCACGCCGCCACGCCGGCGCGCTGCATGAGCTCCTCAATCGCGATGCCGTACACAACCGCGCGTTGGTCCAACTCGCGCATCTGCGCTGCGGAATAGAGTGCTTCTGGTAGTTGCGGCATGGAATCATCATAATACACAGGCGACGCCACGTGTTGCTGTCACCGTTAGAGGCATCCCATGATCAACGCCACCGTCCGGGTCCCGGCACCCGCAAACGAGCCTGCATTTTCCTATGCGCCTGGAACGCCCGAGCGCGCACAGCTGAAAACCACGCTCGAACGCATGGCCTCCGAGCGCATCGAGATCCCCTTGGTAATCGGCGGCAAGGCGGTGCGCACCGGGAAGCTCGCTGAAGTGCGGATGCCGCACGATCACCAGCATGTCCTCGCCACCTGCCACCAAGCCGATACGAAGCAGGTCCAGGCGGCGATTGACGCGGCACTGGCTGCGAAGCCGGCTTGGGAAGCGCTCAGCTTCTCCGAACGTGCCGCCATCTTCCTGCGCGCCGCCGACCTGCTCGCCACGCGTTATCGCCCAATCCTCAACGCCTCCACCATGCTCGGGCAGTCCAAAACCGCACACCAAGCCGAGATAGATGCCGCCTGCGAACTCATTGATTTCTTCCGATTCAACGTCGCGTTCGCAACGCGTCTGCTGGCATCGCAACCAAATAGTGCGGCGCAGACCTGGAACCAGCTCGACTACCGGGCGCTGGATGGTTTCGTGTATGCGATAACGCCATTCAACTTCACCTCGATTGCCGGGAACCTGCCCTCGGCTCCTGCGCTCATGGGCAATACGGTAGTTTTCAAACCGTCGCCGTACGCCATGTTCAGCAATTGGCACATCATGGAATTGTTTCGCGAAGCCGGCCTACCACCCGGGGTGATCAATATGGTGCAGGGCGATCCGGCGCTGATTACTTCGGTGGTGCTCACGCATCCGGATTTCGGCGGCGTGCATTACACCGGATCCACAGCGGTATTCAAATCAATCTGGCACAGCGTGGGCGAGAACATGGCTCACTACCGCCAGTATCCACGTTTGGTCGGAGAAACCGGTGGCAAGGATTTCATCTTCGTACACGCTTCCGCGAGCGACGACCTCGAGGCACTCGCGGTTGCGATGGTACGCGGTGCGTTCGAGTTCCAGGGACAGAAGTGCTCGGCACCCTCGCGTGCTTTCATCCCGGCATCGCTATGGCCACGGCTGCGCGAGCGGCTGATCGCGTTGACGAGTGAACTGCGCATGGGAGACGTGCGCGACTTCCGGAATTTCCTGGGCGCGGTAATACACGAAGGCTCGTTCAAAAAGATCAGCGGATATCTCGACTATGCGCGCAGTGCACCGGGTGTGAAGATCCTCACGGGCGGCAAGGCAGATCGCACGCACGGCTGGTTCATCGAGCCCACCGTGATCCAGAGCGACGACCCCAAGAACCGCCTGATGTGCGAGGAAATATTCGGTCCGGTAATCACGGTACACGTTTATCCAGACTCGTCTTACGAGCACACGCTGCGCATCTGCGATCAATCCACTCCTTACGCACTAACCGGCTCGATCTTCGCGCGCGATCGTGTGGCTATCGCCACTGCTTCCCGGCTGTTGCGGTATGCAGCTGGGAATTTCTACATAAACGACAAGCCCACCGGTGCGGTCGTCGGGCAGCAACCTTTCGGCGGCAGCCGTGCCTCGGGCACCAATGACAAGGCGGGGTCGTTCCTCAACTTGGCGCGCTGGACTTCGCCGCGCACGATCAAGGAAAACTTCGTGCCACCCACCGTTGTCGGTTACCCGTTCCAGGGTGCCGAATAGCCGCGTTGCGGCCGGCGCAAAACATGCCGGATTTCACTGCCCTTGCCGGGCGCATACGCGAGTGGGCGCAGGAACTGGGTTTCCAGCAGACCGGCGTCAGCGGTGTGGAATTGCCGGAGGACGAACGCCATCTGCTGAACTGGCTTGAACAGCAACGCCACGGCGAGATGGACTATATGCGGCGGCATGGCACGCGCCGCAGCCGGCCGGCGGAGTTGGTACCCGGCACGCTACGGGTCGTTTCCGTGCGCATGGATTATTGGCCGGAAGATGCGAAAGATGCCGGCGAATTACTGAAAAAAAAGAACCAAGCCTATATTGCGCGTTACGCCCTGGGCCGCGATTACCACAAACTCCTGCGTGCACGCCTGCAAAAACTCGCGGATCGCATCCAGCAACACGTCGGCCCTTTTGGCTATCGCGCCTTCACCGACAGTGCGCCGGTGCTCGAAAAAGCGCTGGCACGCAATGCAGGCCTGGGCTGGATCGGCAAACACACCAATCTCATCAACAAGGATGCGGGCTCCTGGTTTTTTCTCGGTGAGCTATTCACCGACCTGCCGCTGCCGGTGGATGCGCCTGCCACAGACCATTGCGGAAGCTGCCACGCCTGCCTGGATGTTTGCCCCACCCAGGCCATCGTCGCGCCGTATCAACTGGATGCGCGCCGCTGCATCGCCTACCTCACCATTGAATACAAAGGTTCGATCCCGCTGGAATTTCGCACAGCCATCGGCAACCGCGTGTTTGGCTGCGACGACTGCCAGTTGTTCTGCCCCTGGAACAAATTCGCCCGGCCCACGGGTGAAACGGATTTCAAGCCGCGTCACGGTCTCGACAACACGCAACTACTGGAATTGTTCAATTGGACGGAAGAGGACTTCCTGCAACGCACTGCAGGCAGCGCCATCCGCCGTGTCGGTTATGAGGGCTGGCTACGGAATATCGCCGTAGCCTTGGGCAACGCGCCGGACTCACCTGAAATCATGGCTGCGCTGAAGGCCCGTAGCGACCATCCGTCGGAACTGGTCCGCGAGCATGTGTGGTGGGCACTAGAACAGCACGGAATCCAGTCCGCATTGAACAGCCACTGATCACTTTACTGGAATCTTTTTGAATGTTATAACATAAGTTATAATGTCGCCAGGAGATCCCGCCATGAAACTCAAGATCACTGCCATCGGCAATTCCGCCGGCGTCATCCTGCCCAAGGAACTGCTGGCACGTTTACGCCTGGGCAAAGGCGATGAACTGTATGCCGCTGAATTGCCGGACGGCATCAAGCTCATGCCCTTTGATCCCAAGCTCGCCGAGCAGATGAAAGTCGCCGAGCGCGTGATGCGTAAGGATCGCAATGTACTGCGCAAGTTGTCGGAAAGTTAAGCGCGCCACATGATTATCTGGCTTGAAAAAGCACTGGTGATCGCTATCCACGACCGCCAGCTCGCCGAGTTTGGCGGCAGCGATGGCCTGCGCGACACAACCCTCCTGGAATCCGCTCTGGCTCGACCGCAACAACTGTACGCTTACGGTGATCCTCCGCCCGATTTGGCGCAACTGGCTGCCAGTCTGGCTTTCGGTCTGGCACGCAATCATCCCTTCGTAGACGGCAATAAACGTACGGCATACGTGGCCTATCGAACCTTCCTGGTCCTGAATGGTGCAGAGCTTGAGGCGACGGACGAGGATAAATATCTGACGATGCTCGCGCTCGCCGAAGGCAAACTCAGCGAAAAAGAGTTCGCAGCCTGGCTGGGCACGCATCTGCGTGCGCATGCACGGGGCTCAGTGCATGAACCGCGCTCTACTTACAAATCGAAATCGCGCACCCGCAAACCATCAAGCAAAAAGGTACGCCCCAAGCACTAAAGAATCAGCTTCGCACAATTTCCAAATCACAATTCCGTAGGAGCGGTGGTCCCCGCCGCGATTCCCAATGCGCGATGCGTTTCGCGGCGGATACCGCCGCTCCTACAAAAATCACGTTCTGATATTTATGCGGTACCGGTGATCCACACCACATTTATAAGACCGTAGTCCGTCCGCGCTCACTTCTGAGCCTTCAATGCCTCCAGCTTCCGCTCCCGCGCGGGCTTGCGTAAGCGACTGATCTCGATCATTCGCTGCAAGTGTGCGGCGCTTTCCGCATCCTGTGCCTCCCACTGGCAGCCGATGACCCCGTTCTTGACGCGGATGACTTCGGCCTGCAGATCAAGTTTGATTACGTCTGCCACACGCCATTCCACCGCGAAGTGGGCGCCGCTGTCCGGCAGCCACCCGCTCGGGCAACGCGCGCGAAAACCGCGCAGCGACAGGTCAATGACCCGGCAATCGTGCATGCGCTCATCGTCGCGGATGCGCAGCATCGAGCTGAAACGGAAGCGCCGGTACTGGCGCCGGTCTTGTTCTTGAGGGCTTGGCATTTGTTAAGGGTAGCAATTAGATTCTATTAGTCAAGGTTTCTGGTGATTTGGGGTGGGCGTTTGGCCAGAGGCATGATTCAATCGAGACTGACCCTGACCTATCCCCACAAAATCATACCTCAAGCACGGACGCGAGGTAATCTTCGACAAGCTGGCCGGCGTTCTCAAAGCAATCTCTTGGTAATTGTTCCTTGAGGTGTTGAATCACCAGTCTTGCCAAGTAAATACTGGAATAATCGG
>JBOIBC010000020.1:0-10876 GCA_050739295.1 Gammaproteobacteria bacterium | reverse complement strand
CTGTAGTCCCGGGGACGTCGTGAATCATTCAGTGTATATCCAGCCTGGATGCACACCCGCGCTTCATGGGCTTCAAAACTATCGGCTTTGAGGAAACGCACATCATTGGTGGCCACCAGCGGAGCACCGGCAGTAACCGCCAGTTGTACCGCACCGCGCAGATACTCTTCCTCTCCTTCACGCCCGGTGCGCTGCAATTCAATATAGAAACGCTGTGGAAAAAGTTCTGACCAGTCATCCAGCAGTTCGCGTGCACCAGATGCACGGCCAGCCAGTAATGAGCGTCCAATGTTGCCTTCGCGTCCACCCGACAACGCGATCAATCCATCAGCGTGGCCTGTTAGCCATTGTCGCTCAAGCATGGGTATGCCACGCGGCTGACCTTCCAGGTAACTGCGGGTAACGAGCATAGAGAGATTGTGGTAACCCTGTTCGTTACAACACAATAAAGTAAAGGTTGAAAATGCATCAGTTTCCATATCCAGTAAACGCAGATCCGTACCAATGATGGGCTTGATGCCCGCGGCCTGGGCCGCCTTGTAGAACTTCACCAGTGCAAACAGATTACCTTGATCGGTAAGCGCCACCGCCGGCATCCCCATGCCGGCTACCGCTTGTACCAATTCCGGCACGCGAATGACACTATCTATCAGAGAATATTCGCTGTGCAGGCGCAGATGGATGAATCGCGGCGTCATGCTCAGGCGGTTCTTTTGAGCCAGTGTTTTACCGGTGAGAAGGAACATCGGTGAATAGCACAGGCACCGTGGTTCGCGAGCGCATCCAGGTGTGCGGGTGTTGGATAGCCTTTGTGGATGCTGAAACCGTACATAGGGAATTCTCTGTCATAGCGCCGCATCATGGCATCGCGTTCTACTTTGGCAAGAATGGAGGCAGCACTGATTGACGCTATCTTGCTATCGCCCTTCACAATGGCTTCCGCAGGACAAGCCAGCGACGGACAATGGTTGCCGTCCACCAGCACTTTTTCCGGGGTCACACCCAATGCCAATATCGCCCGCTGCATGGCCAGCAAGGAAGCCTGCAGGATATTCAGACGATCTATTTCCGTATGGTCAGCCCAGCCCACAGCCCAGGCTAAAGCAATGACGCGAATTTCTGTGGCCAGCGCTTCACGTTGTAGCGGCGTGAGCAGCTTTGAATCCTTCAGCCCGCGTATTGGTCTGGACGGCGCCAGAATCACGGCGGCGGCGGCCACCGGGCCGGCAAGCGGACCGCGGCCAGCCTCATCCACACCAGCGATGATGACGCTCCGATCCTCCCAGGTCATATCCAATTACGTGTGACTCCGCACGTTCGGGTACGATCATTCTACCCTGTCACGGCTGGCTGTTTTGTCAGCAGCGCCAGAACTGCATCTGCCGCATGCGTACTGGCACCTCGTTGTAGATCCCGGCTCATGGCATCAAAGTTTTCGAGTTGTGCGGCGCGCGCGGCTGCGTTTCGCAGCAGATTGAGGACAGCCATGCCCATATCGTGGGGCAAGGCGCGATACTGGAGAAATTCCGGCACGATTTCCCGGCCTGCCAGCAGATTGGGCAGCGCCACATGGGTGATGCGCAGCAGGCGCAAACCCTTCACCAGCGCATAACTGCCTGCAGCAACGCGGTAAGCCACCACCATGGGGCAGCGCCACAGCACGGCCTCCAGACTGGCCGTGCCTGAAGCGATGACCGCCGCATCCGCCGCCCCCAAAATATCGCGGGCATGTCCGTCCACAACGGTCACCGGCAGATCCGGTTTGAGCATGCGCAGCTGATTCTTGACAAGCCGGCTCAAAGCCGGTGTGGCGGCGGGAATGACGAATTTCATCTCAGGTACTTCATTTGCCAGCCATTGGGCAGTTTCCAGAAATACCGGTCCCAGGCGCTCGACTTCATTGTGGCGGCTGCCTGGTAAAAGCGCCACCAGTTGGCCTTCCCCCGGCAGATGCAGGGATTTGCGCAACGCGCTGCGGTCCAGTTGTTGCGGGACATCGTCGGCCAGCGGATGACCTACAAACACCGCATTGAAGCCATGCTTTTCATACAGTGGCGGCTCGAAAGGCAGCAGACACAACACTAGATCGGCTGCCTTGCCAACGGTGAACACGCGCCGTGCACGCCATGCCCAGATGGAGGGACTCACGTAATGAACGGTGAGAATACCGGCTTCGCGCAGCCTGGTTTCAAGGCCCAGATTGAAATCCGGCGCGTCTATGCCGATGAAGATGTCCGGGTGGTGGTCAAGAAAATGCCGGCGCAGACGGCGGCGCAAATACAGCAACCGCAGCAGATGCGTGACCACTTCCGTGATACCCATGACCGCCAGTTCTTCGGCTCGGGCCAACGGTTTGCAGCCGGCTGCGATCATTTCGGGACCGGCAATGCCTTCGAATTCCGCATCGGGCGCGCGCGCACGGATGGCGCGGATCAGCCCTGCGCCCAGATGATCACCGGAACTTTCCCCCGCAATGATGCCAACTCTCAACATGTCTTGGTTGATTTGTGAAGAAATCTGCGCCGGACTCAGCGGGTAATGCTGCGCTCGCTCTGCTCCAGGAATTCCACCATGCAGACTATCTCTGGCTGAGTGGAAGCCAATTCGCGCAGCTTTTCCAAGGCTTCTTTCAGGTGAAACTCTGAACGATACAACACACGGTAGGCGTTTTTGATGTTGCGGATCTGTTCCGCCGTAAACGCGCGCCGCTTCAGACCTTCACTGTTGATGCCACGCGGTTCCACGGGTGTGCCGGAAACCATGACATAGGGCGGTATGTCGCGCGTAATATCCACATTCATGCCGGTAAAACTGTGGGAGCCGATATGGCAAAACTGGTGTACCTTGGTGAAACCACCGAGGATAGCCCAATCGTCAATGGTGACATGGCCGGCAAGCGTAGTGTTGTTTGCCAAGATTGTATTATTGCCCAGTAAACAGTCGTGCGCGACATGCACGTAGGCCATAATCCAATTGTCATTGCCAATGACAGTACTGCCCCTGTCCTGGGCCGTACCGCGGTTAATCGTGACAAACTCAAAGAAAGTATTGCGGTCGCCGATCTCGAGCCAGGTTGGCTCACCTCCATATTTCTTGTCCTGGGGGATGCCGCCGAGAGAAGCGAACTGAAATATGCGGTTGTCGCGTCCGATGCGCGCCGGTCCCTGAATTGTTGCGTGGGATCCTATCCAGCTGCCGGCACCGATTTCCACCTGTGGGCCGATGACAGCAAACGGGCCCACCATCACATCCGCCGCAAGCCGGGCGGATGGATCCACGGCCGCACGTGGATCAATCAAGTGTCAAACTCCTGTGCCGCGCACATGAGTTCGGCTTGCGTAACCACGCGCCCGTCCACTTCCGCCCGGGCCTTGAATTTCCATACACCGCGTTTATCCCACAGGTATTCCACCTTGAGCAGCATCTGGTCACCGGGTTCCACAGGCTTCTTGAAACGTGCGTTGTCTATTCCAACGAAATAGTAAAGCTCGTTCGGGCCCGGCGAATGACCGATAGAAGCGAACGCCAGCAATCCCGTGGCCTGAGCCAGAGCCTCCAGGATCAACACACCCGGCATGACCGGCCGCTGGGGAAAATGGCCAGGGAAGAACGGCTCATTGATGGTGACATTCTTGACCGCGGTAAGCGATACCCCCGGTTTGCACTCCAATACCCGGTCCACCAACAGGAACGGATAGCGGTGCGGCAATTGTTTCATGATGGCGTGAATATCGAGGAACGGTTCCGTTGACATAGAGTTCAGTCCTTCATCTTCTTTTCGATGGCGATGAGCCGGCGGGCGAGTTCATCAAGTTGTCGGAAGCGCACGCTGTTCTTGCGCCACTGCGCCGCGGTATCCATAGGCAAGCTGCCGGAATACACGCCCGGCTCACGGATGGAATGGGACACGACAGTCATGCCTGTGACAGTAACATCGTCGCAGATTTCGATATGTCCAACGACTCCAACGGCGCCGCCCAGCATGCAACGCCGGCCGATGATGGCACTGCCTGAAATCCCGGCACAACCGGCGATGGCAGTGTGTTCACCGATGCGGACGTTATGCCCTATCTGGATCAGATTATCCAGTTTGACGCCGTTGCCAATGACGGTATCCTCCAGTGCGCCCCGGTCAATTGTGGTATTGGCACCAATTTCCACGTCGTCGCCAATCAGCACCGACCCCAGTTGTGGAACCTTGACCCACTGCCCGTCATCACGCGCAATACCAAAGCCGTCGGCGCCGATTACAACGCCTGGATGGATCAAGGCCCGTTTCCCTATATGCACGCCATGACAGAGCGTTACATTGGCAACAAGCCAGCTGTGTTCTTGGACCTGCGCGCCAGCCATAACCACACAGTTCGGGCCGATAGATGCGCCTACGGCAATCTCCGCGCCCTCTTCCACGACAGCGCCTGGGCCGATCCAGGCTTCGGTGGAAACACGGGCTGCGGGATGCACTCTGGCGCCAGCATCCACACCTTTGCGCAGCGGCGGCCTGGGTGCAAGTAGCGTCGCCACCCGTGCATACACTAGGTAGGGATTGGCTGATATCAAAGCCGGCACCGGGCAGCTATCTGCATCTGCAGAAGCCAAGATTACGGCAGCGGCCTTGGTCCCACTCAAATAATGGCGATAGTGCGGATTGGACAGAAATGTAATGGTGCCAGGTCCGGCGTGCGTTAAAGTACCCACGCCATGGACACGCGTGCTCCCGTCACCACGCAGTGTCGCGCCGCAACGTTCCGCCAACTCAGCAAGCGTACGTTCCACAAGCACGCGTTGCCCGGCCTCAGTTTCCGCTGCCGGTGGTTGAGTTGGCTGGCGCCTTGGAGTCCTTCTGCAACTGGCTCAGTACCTGGTCGGTCACGTCCACTGTACCATCTGCATAGAAGACGCCTTCGCCGATGATGAGATTGTATTTCTGACTCTGGGCGAACTCATGCACCGCCTTGAGTATGGCCTGTTGAATCTTGCCCAATTCTTGGTTGCGCTCGGTATTGACATCAGCCTGCAAATCACCTTGCTTGCGGCTGAAATCCTGCTGCAGGTTGTCCAGTTGATTTTGCAGATTCTGCAGCTGGCTTGCGGTCATGACCGCACCATTACGGTTGATTTGATCCTGAAGGTTCTTGATCTTGTCCTGCTCGGATTGCAACTGCTTGCCACGACTATCAAACATCTGATGCATCTTCGCGGTTGCAGATTGTGCCTGAGGCGATTGCTGTAAAAGCTTGGACATATCCACCACACCGATCCTGGTTTCAGCCGCATACACACTACCCATATACAGTAATGCCGCCAGCATCATCAGGATCATGGATAGTCTGGATACGAGATTCATATGCATTCTCCAAAATAATCAGAAGTAAGTGCCGAGGGTAAACTGGAAACGCTCCGTCTGATCCCCCGGCTTGGGATTCAGCGGGAAAGCATAACTGAATTTCATGGCCCCGAGGGGCGTCAGGAAGGTGGCCGCCACGCCAGTGGATACGCGCAACTGCCCCCAGCGGAAATCCCCTGGGTCCGTGAAGGCATTGCCCACGTCTATGAAGGCCGCCCAGC
The DNA here is from genome assembly GCA_050739295.1 of Gammaproteobacteria bacterium. Lineage (GTDB taxonomy): Bacteria > Pseudomonadota > Gammaproteobacteria > Natronospirales > REEB76 > REEB76. The sequence goes on along the minus strand of JBOIBC010000020.1, from coordinate 5,308 downwards.
GACTGGAGCCGCTTCCCGCATCATCCTTTTTGCCGAAACTTGGCAGGATAAGCTCATTTTGCATATACACCTGGGTGCGGCCGCCGAATGGATAACCTATGGAATCCCGCGGACCCAAGGTGCCGATCTGCCAGCCACGTACCGAATCCGGCCCCCCGTCAAAGAAATTCTTGTAAGGCGGATAGGTTGCGGTCTTGCCATAGGGTGCACCGTAATCGGCTTCTCCATTGATGCCGTAGATGAAGCCCTTGAACAGCGGTATGAATGCCAGTTGCTGATAACTCAGAATGTAATATTCCTGATCAAAGCCCGGCAGTGCGGCCGTTAAGCTCAAGGATTCACGTGATCCGCTGGTTGGAAAAATTATCCGGTTACGAGTGTCCCGCACATAGCTTATAGAACCCTCGAGGGTATTGTACCGCAAGGCTGGATACTCACACAGAAACGTGAATCCTCGCGAATCAGAGCAGCCACCCAGTGTCTGAAATACGTGGCCATTGGCGGGATTCGAGATGAATACCACATATTGCTGCGATGAACCCAGTTGCGTAAACAGTTCATTATGCGAATAAGTACCGCCGATGCCCCAGGCACTAAATTCTGTGAGTGGAATATTGAAGCTAATCTGTGCGCCATAGGAATTGGTGGAAAGCGGCGCGCTATTGATCGTGACCGAGGAGGTTTGGGTCTGGAACAACCCAAGCGTGCGACTGACTCCATTCACGGTCCAATACGGATCAGTAAAATTCAAGTTGTATTGATGGCCGATATAGCTGCGGCTTGCCTGGATCGACAAACGCTCACCGGTGCCAAGAAAATTCGCATTAATAATCTGGCCATCAATGATCAACCCCGAAGAACTGCCGTAACCCACGCCGATGTTCGCCGTGCCGGAGGGACGTTCGGTCAAAGTGTAATCCAGATCCACCAGATCAGGAGATCCGGGCACGCGCACCGTCTTGACTTTTGCATCAGTCACCCATGGCAGACGATTCAGACGGACACGTGAACGCTCCACATCAATATTTGAAAGCCATGTGCTCTCAAACTGACGCATCTCGCGCCGGTATACCATGTCATCAGTACCAGGACTGCCGCTGAAATTGATATGTCGCACATACACACGCTCCCCAGGTTCGATATAGAATGTGATGGACACCAGCTTGTGCTCACGGTCAATGTCCGGGATCGGATTGACCTTGGCAAAGCCATAACCATCCATGCCCAAACGCTTCTGCATCAGATCGGCGGTAGTGGTGGCGCGCTTGAGCGAAAAAGTATCGCCGGGCTTCACCAACACGTATTCTTTCAATACCGCTTCCGGCACCACGAACTGGCCGGCCAGCTTCACGTCCTTGACCTTGTAAATCCCACCTTCGGAAATATTCGCCGTTATAAAAATGCTGTTGCGATCCGGCGAGATAGCTACCTGGGTCGAATCAATGGCAAAATCCGCATAACCTTGGTCCATATAGAAGGAACGCAGGGATTCCAGGTCGCCCACGAGTTTCTCGCGGGCATACTCATCGGAGCTGCCAAAGAAGGTCCAGAAACTTGCTACCTTCAACTTGAATACGTCGCGTAGATCGCTTTCACTGAAAGCATGATTTCCGACGACATTGATGGAACGGATTTTGGCAGTCGTGCCCTCCGAGATTTTTACCGCGACATTTACCCGGTTATCGCCCACGTCAGTCACAGCCGGCCTGATGATGACTCCGTATTTGCCGTGGCTGTAATACTGGTCCGTGAGATCCTGGATAAACCCGTCGAGTGTGACTTGATTGAAAATTTGCCCCTGGGACAATCCTGCCTTGCTGAGGTTTTTGTAAAGGTCGTCGCTTTTGATCATCTTGTTGCCGGTAACGGCAAAATTAGCGATGGATGGACGCTCGTGCACGATGATGATGAGAGTGTCACCATCGCGGCGCATCTCCACGTCGCGGAAAAAACCAGTCTTGTAGAGCGCGCGGATGGCGTCCTGGATACGGGTTTCGTTGATCTGGTCACCAATATTGATGGGAAGGTAATCAAAGACCGTGCCCTCGGAAATGCGCTGCAAACCGATGATTTCGATTTTCTTGACGATAAATGACTCTGCCGCCCGGGCATTGGGAGCCGTCAACGTCAGGAACAGCAGGGAGGCCAGGATGATCCCGGTGCCTTTGAGTAAGCCCACGCAGTCCTCCTTATCTGAAAAGACCCATCAAGTCGTTGTAGATGGCAAAGCACATCAGCGTCAGCAGCAGTGTGATGCCGACGCGCTGACCCGCCCTCTCGGCCTGGGCGGACAAAGGCGAGCCTTTCACCGCTTCCAGGATGTAATACAACACATGGCCGCCGTCCAGAACCGGGATTGGCAGCAGATTCAGCACCCCAAGACTGATGCTCACGATCGCCAGGAACGCCAGGAACGGCACCAAGCCGCTCTCCGCGGTGTAGCCTGCATATTGCGCAATGGCAATCGGTCCGCTCAGATTGCGCAGGGAAACCTTGCCGATCACCATGTTCCAGGAAGCATCCAGCGTGAGCCAGACGAGACTGCCGGTACGCGCAAACGCCTGTCCCAGCGCGGCCGCGGGATTATACCGTTGTTCCGCCCGCAAACGCTGCTGTACTGCCAGCGAATAACCCACTTGGGCACCGATGTGGCCCACCAACTGCCCACCCGGCTCACGTGTCGTTCCCACAGGCAGAGACAGGACTAGGTTACGGTTGTCGCGTTGCAGCACGACAGAAAGCGTTTTGCCGGCTGAATTTTGCAGGACTTTAACCAGCCCATCCGGACTGGTGACAGGAGTGTCTTCCACTTTCAGGATGATATCGCCCGTTTTGAGTCCCGCCGCTTCGGCAGTACCGTCCGGTAGCACAGCACTGATCACGGGCGGCGCTTGAGGTTGCCATTGACTCAAGCCCAAGCCCGGAATTAGCTTGCCCGGTTCGGTCAGAGTCTTGGAACCGGTTACATGCATAATCAACTGCTTTTCAGCACCATCCGGCGTACGCACTTTCACATCCACATTGTCGCTCTGCATTACGCCCTCAAACAGGCGCACCAGGGTCGTATCCCACGTGGGCGTAGTGTGTCCATTGACCGCAAGAATCTCATCCTGCTGCACGAAGCCAGCCGCCGCCGCCGGCGAGCCCACACGTATCTCACCTACGATCGGCCGGATACCGGGAATGCCGATCATGAAAATCACCCAATAGGCCAGCACCGCGAAGAGCAAATTGAACACAGGACCCGCGAGCACTACCGGAAAGCGCTTTGCCAATGATTGGCGATTGAAAGCCAGATGTCTTTCAGATTCCGGTACCTCACCTTCGCGCTCATCGAGGAATTTGTTGTAGCCGCCCAAAGGCAGCCAGGCAATAACATACTCCGTTGAATCGGGACGGCGTTGCCAGTGCAACAAAGGTTTGCCGAAACCCACGGAAAAGCGCAGCACCCTAATCCCGAGATAACGCGCCACTATGAAGTGACCAAACTCATGCACGGTCACCAGCACGCCGATGGCCACGATAAACGCCACGATGCTGACAAGAACACTCATGCTGCCCGTGCTGCTGCCCGCGTGACAGCTGCCGCTGCAATGACTCGCGCATGCCGGTCACAATCCAGCACAGTTTCAATTGAATCTACAGATGTGGATGGGCACTGTTCCAGGGTTTCTTGCACAACTTGGGCAATCGCTACGAATGACAAGCGTCCTGCCAAGAATGCCTGCACCGCCACTTCGTTTGCGGCATTCAGCGCCACGGGTGAACTTCCGCCGGTCTGCGCGGCCTGAATGGCAAGACCCAGACAGGGAAATGCGTTTGAATCGGGCACTTCGAAATCCAGATGGCCTATTTCGGATAGTTGCAAAGGCTTGGTTCCCGCTTCTATCCGCTCCGGCCAGACCAGACCGCAGGCGATGGGTGTACGCATGTCTGGATTGCTCAGTTGTGCCAATACCGAACCATCCGTGTATTCCACCAGTGAATGCACAATGCTCTGCGGGTGAACCACCACCTCGATGTGTTCCGGTGGAATTCCGAACAGCCAGCGGGCTTCGATGACTTCAAGTCCCTTGTTCATGAGGGTAGCAGAATCCACTGAAATTTTACGCCCCATGGTCCATTTCGGATGGGCACAGGCTTGTGCGGGCGTAACGCTGCGCAAACTTGCCTTTGACCAGCCACGAAACGGACCGCCGGATGCCGTGAGTAAAATGCGGCGCACCCCAGCTGGCAGGGTGCCGGACTGGCTCTTGAATGGAAGGCATTGAAAAATTGCGTTGTGCTCGCTATCTATGGGTATCAGCTCCGCACCGTGCCTGCGCACCGCGTTCATGAACAAGGCCCCGGCCATCACCAGGGATTCCTTGTTGGCCAGCAGCACGCGCTTGCCACTGCGCACTGCTGCGAGCGTGGGCAACAGACCCGCAGCCCCGACGATGGCGGCCATGATACAGTCGTTCTCAGGCAGGGCGGCCACCTCCTCCAGTGCACGCGTGCCGGTCAGCACTTGTACCTTGAGTCCCTTCCGGCCAAGTCGTTCACGCAATTCCTGTGCAGCGGTCTCCTCTGCCATCACCGCATAGACAGGCTGGTGTTCAAGGCATTGGCGAAACAAGCCATCAACATTGGCTCGCGCCGTGAGTGCGACTACACGGAAACGCTCTCGATGACGTCCCAGCACGTCCAGGGTGCTGGTGCCGACGCTGCCGGTCGCGCCCAGAATGGTGACGCCCTTCATTGCAGTTTTTCCAGCAGCGACAGTCCGATCCAGAAAACCGGCATTGCCACAGTCAGGCTGTCAATCCGGTCGAGCACACCGCCGTGACCGGGAAACAGCGTGCCGCTGTCCTTGATCCCCGCCTGGCGTTTGAACAGGCTTTCAGACAGATCGCCCACAATGGACAGCCACCCCGTCAGTACACATATAAGGATGAGGAAATATCCGGCCGACGGCAGAACCCACCAGACACCCAGCAGTGCCACCACCAACGTGGCGATGGTGCCACCCGCAACGCCTTCCCAGGTTTTGCCGGGACTCACTGCCGGAGCCAGTTTGTGACGACCGAAGGCCCGGCCCGCGAAATACGCGGCGATGTCTGCCGCCCAAATGAGTACCAGCAGGAACAGGAGCTTGACCGGCCCACGTGGACTTTCGTGTAAGGCCACGGTCGCCAGCCAGGCAGGTACCAGCGTCAACAAGCCGCAGAACAGCTTTACGGGCCGGGGAAACTCCCGCCGCCAGCGGGATACCCAGAAAGTCGCAAACAGCCACCACACCAGCGCCACCAATGCCATAGCCCACAGA